>JAJZEY010000432.1 GCA_021805585.1 Planctomycetota bacterium | reverse complement strand
CACTTCCATCCAGAAAGTTTCCGGTGTAAAGCTGAATTCCCGGCTGCGTGGTGTGCACCTCCAGCATACGTCCGCTGACCGGTTCCACAGCGCGGGCCGCAAGGCGCATGGTGTGGGGCGTGCCGCGCAGGACAAAATTGTGGTCGTATCCGCCGGGCACGCGGTCGAGCCGCGCGCCAATGGCGATAGGGGTGGTGAAATCCAGCGGGGTGCCGGTGACCCGGTGAATTTCACCGGTGGTGATTAAATGTTCATCCACCGGAGTGTAAAAATCGGCGGCCAGAAACAGTTCATGGCCGCGGATATCGCCATTCCCCGCTCCCTTGAGATTAAAATAACTGTGATTGGTCAGGTTCACCGGCGTGGCCTTATCTGCAACTGCGTACATATCTATACGCAATGTTCCCTTGTCCCGCAGGGAATACAGGACGCGCACAAACATATTGCCGGGAAAGCCCTCCTCCATGTCCGGGCTGCGGTAGGAAAATTCAACCGCCTGCTGCTCGCCTTCATTCACGATGCGGCCCGTATTGTAGCGGAGGGCCATGCCGGTGGGACCGCCATGCAGTGAATGCGGCCCGTTGTTGGCATTCAGCGGATAGTTTTGTCCGTTCAGGGAAAAACTCGCCCCGGCAATGCGATTGGCCACCCGGCCCACCATGCAGCCGAAGTAGGGATGACCGCCCAGATACGGCGACAGGGAATCAAAGCCCAGAACCACGTCCGCGGTTTTGCCCGTTTTGTCCGGGGCCAGCACTTGCGTTACCGTCGCGCCCCAGGAGCAGAGTTTTATGGTTACACCGTGGCTGTTGGTTAATGTAAACAAATCCACGGCCTGACCATCCGCTGTTTTTCCGAACGCTGTCTGTTGAATGTTCATGCCGTTATTTGTACACGCGGAAGTTATCTTCGGCAATGGCACGCCGAATTGCGCCGGGGAATTTGGATTCGATTTAACGGACTTTAGCGTTCATGGAAATGCGTAAGTGGTCGGCCGCCGATGCGTGAACCGTTTAATTTCCGCAGCGGATTACGGCGTGGTGCTGATTCCCAGGTCCAGTACCGCCCCGGTGGGAGTATCCAATACCGTGTCGAACTTGCCCCGGCCGACGGACGTGAAGATCACCACGCTGCAGCCCATATGCCGGACATATTTTAAATCCCCCTGCGCCGGACCGGTATAACGGGCATTGTGGCGTTTCTGAAAATGAAAAATAAACTCGGCCAGTCCGCGCGGCGTGGCCAGCAGCAATTGCGGGCTTGAAACATAAATAGTGTTATTCAACCGCATTGCCGGTGCGAACAGCCGCAGGTGCAACCGCAGGCCGCGGCTTGCGTTCCGGGCGCGATCGGCAAGAATCAGTCCGCCTTCTTCCGAAGAAGTGTCGCGACGCGAAACCTTTCCCATGCGCCACACATTGCGGACAAAGGTCGCCCGGCCGAGTGCCTGGAGCAGTGTTTTGGCCAGCAGCAGATCACAATAGGTCAGCCGATCGGCATTGGCCGCGAGTGTTGGCTTAATATCCGTCGGCGCGCCGGGATAGGGAACGGGCCGGCGAATATGCCGGTGCTCTGCCAGCAGTTTGGCGACTTGACTTTTCAGTTCAGGCGCGGGCGGATAATCCGCGGGTGTGGCCAACTGTGCCAGCAATGCCAGGTACCGTGGCGGAATACCGTATCGCATTTTTCCCCGGCCAGATACGCTGCCGATGCGTTGCTGCGCCTGCCGGACAATATCCGCGGAAGGTCGCTGATTCAATTGCTCAATCCATGTGACTTCCGATGCCCGGTGTGGCACATAGCCAAACAGGCGAATGTACCAGCTCAGTGAAGCAATCAGCGGGTCTTGCGGAGCAAGCTTCAGAATGCCCGCTTTCACCACCGCCGCGCCTTGCATCCGATAAAGAATTTCCAGTGCCGCCAGCCGGGCCGCAATGCCGCGGCGCTGCCCCAGTTTTCGCCACAATGCCAGCCTGAGTGTGCAGTGACACAAAAGTCGAATGGCCGCGGCTTCGGGGCGGCGGGGAATCGCAAACCGTCGTGCCGGCCGCTTCAGCGATCTGAAAAGAGCATCCAGGGACCCGCGGTCATGGAGGGAAACGGCCCAGTGGCAGGCCGCGGTCAACACCCGCCAGTGCTCCATTTTGTAAATTCGCCGATGCAGGAGGTGTCTGGTCAGGTCCGGGGCGCTGTGGGCCAGACTCGCCAGGGCATAAACTTTTATTGGCGGCGAATCGGCTTGTCCGCAAATAATATCAATCAAAAGGCGCTGCCGGATGGGACTGTTGGTTCCAGCAAGGGCACCAAGTCGCTGGTCCGCGGATATTCTTTGCTGATAGGGATTGGCCGCATTCGCCAGTGTGTGCGCAAGCTGCCTGATACGCATCGCCCGGCCTGCGGGCGTATTGGGATTCTGCGCACAAGAGCAGACGCCCGCCAGCAGCAGTGCCAGGCCCGTGGCCAGGCGGATGCGCCAAATGCGTGGCTGTTGGTTTGCCACCGGCTCGGCAACCTGACCGTCCGGAACCGACTTCGAATATTTTTTCCATGACACTTTCATAAAACAGGCATATTCGACGAAAATAGGATATTGTCAATCCTGATTTGCAGGCTTGACGGAGCACTGGCTTTTTTGGCATGATGAAACTTCTGCTGGATCATATCAATGTCATTCTCCCCGCCGGGGCGCTGCTCCTGCTGGCTGCGGTGTTTTCATGCAGTGAAACAGCCATTTTTTCGCTGACGCGGGCGGACCTTCTTTATTTCCGCAAAAGCCGCGGCCGCCGCGAAACCACGGTGGCCAGCCTGCGGGATATGGGCCGTCCCCTGTTAATTGTCATTTTGCTGTTTAACATGGCCTGTACCACACTGGTATTTATTTTAAGCAGTGTCCTGCTTGCCTCCATTGCCCGGCGGTCGGGCGGCGCGGTGGCCCTGGCTTGTGCCCCGGCACCGCTTCTGCTGGTGGCCTATGTCGGCGAGGTCATGCCGAAAATGATCGGCCGCACATTTAACCGTTCGCTGGCGCCTGTTTTCGCCACATTGCTGCTGCCGCTGGTGCGGACTTTTTTACCGGCGGTCACCCTGCTTCAGAAGCTGGTGATTCTGCCGGCGGCCCGGCTGATCGGCCGCCCGCAAAGCCCGGAAGGGCTGTCTTTGGGCGAATTGCGGGAACTGCTGGCTCTTTCGCAAACACAGGGAATGATTGATGTGGGCGAAAACCAGTTAATAGAACGTGTGCTGCGGCTGGGCGAATTGCGCCTGCGCCATGTCATGGTGCCGCGGGTGAATATGGTCGGCTTTGATATTGGCCGCCCGATCGAAGATTTGCGCGAACTGTTTCTGCGGACGCATTTATCCAAAATTCCGGTATTTGACCGGCAAATAGACAACATTCTGGGCGTGGTTTACGCCAAGGCGCTGCTGCTGGAAAAGCCCGCCTCCGCGGCCGCTCTTAAAGCGCTGCTCAAGCCGGTGCAATTTGTACCCGAGCTGCAATCCGTCGGACGCCTGCTGAACACCTTTCGCGACAATCATATTCAGATGGCTATTGCAGTTGATGAGTTTGGCGGTGTGGCCGGACTCGTGTCCATTGAAGATATTGTGGAACAGTTGATCGGGGAAATTTCAGAACCCGGTGATCCGGTAAACGAACGGCTGGAACCAGCCGGACCGGATGAATGGACCGCATCCGGGGATGTATCCCTGCTGGATTGTGCCGAACTCCTAAGCGGGCGGGATGCCTCACGCCGGGCGGCCACACTCGGCGGCCTGATTTACGCCGAACTTGGCCGCATTCCCAAGTCCGGAGATTCGGTGCGGCTGCCCAACGTGCGGCTTACGGTGGAAACCATGCGCGGCCCGCGCGTGGGGCGGGTGCGAATAAGCCTGGCGGATAAAGCCGGGGCGCTTGGCCCGCCCGCCGGTTCGCCGCCGGATGATCATCCCGGTTCAGATGACCGCCAACCGGAGAGCCGCCAATGAATTCCATGGTCGGCATTATAACCGCTTTACCCGCCGCGTTGCCCGCCTGGCTGCCCTGGCTGCTGGTCGCGGCTGTGGGACTTTTTGGGTCCATGATTTTCAGCGGCATGGAAACAGGCTTTTATGTGCTTTCGCGCCCGCGGCTTCAGCTTCGCGGCTGGAAAAAAGATCCCGCCGCCCTGCGGCTGGACCATTGGATAAAAAAGCCCGCCGGCCCGCTGGCCGGGCTGCTGATATGGCAGAATATCTGCAATTTCATGGTCTCGGCGGGCGTTGCCGAGCTTATCCGCCAGGGCCAATATTCGCACACGGTTCAAACGCTTTTGTCCGCGTTAATCGTTCTTCCGCTGATGCTTATCTTTGCTGAAATTCTGCCCAAAGATCTGTTTTTAACTCACGCCGATGATTGGACCTATCGGCTTTCCCGGCTGTTAAACTGGTCGCTTATGGTGATCACCGTGCTGCCGGTTCTGCCGCTGCTGCGACTGCTGGATTTTCTGACACGCCGTGTGATCGGTCACATGCTTGAATCGCCGCAGGTGGACCCGCCGCCCAGGTTGCTGGCCT
>JAJZEY010000261.1 GCA_021805585.1 Planctomycetota bacterium | reverse complement strand
GTTTGCTGATGAACCCAATTGACCGACGACCGTGGCGGCGATACCAGCTACGCCTACGATTCACACGACCGCAAGACGGCGGCAACCTACCATGATGGCGGCCATGTCACATTTTCAGACGGCAGATATAAACGTGGATTGCCAGTAGCTTTGCCATTGACCGCTCTGATGCAAGGCTTCCAATGTCAGCATGCCGTCGATGTTGCCTTGCGTCCATGCGCATACCGATGCGCTTAAATCGTCGAGCTTCTGATTCACTTATCCATAAATTTCCGCCCAATAGCCGTTTATTGGGGCCGCTAATCGCGAATGGGGGACCGCGAATCAGCTATTTCGCGCGTTGCCGGAAAAATTGGCGGACCCCCTGATCAGGGGCCGCCCATTTTTCTGGCGCGGTGCAGTTTTTCGTCTTCACAACCTGCATTTTTTTAACGTCAATGCCACTTCAAGTAATCCCACATGGCCTGACGCCCGATTTATTTGCGGCCCCCCTGATTATTCTGTTTGGCATTTGGGGTGCGTCTGAGAGGCAAACTCTGTATACTGAATATCGGCAAGACGGATCCGGCAAAAGCCGGCGGACCTGTGGGGAGTCTGGTTGTCAGCACGCCTTGAGCGGGTATGAAACATCTGAATATTGATCTGAAATAAAAGCTGCAAATCCGCAGCCGTGTGCGCATAGCCAACGGCTGCTGGAAAATTCCGTAGCTGGCATGTCGTATGTCGGCCGGGCCGTCATGCAAACGGAGTTCGGGTATTTATGGAATCAGGTTTCAGAATTATTCAAGGCGGTATGGGGGTCGGCGTATCAAACTGGGCGCTTGCAAAATCTGTGGCAGAACGGGGCCAGCTTGGTGTGGTTTCAGGTACGGGTATCGCGACGGTTCTGGCGCGGCGTCTGCAACAGGGGGATCCGGATGGTCACCTTCGGCGGGCGATTAAGGCGTTCCCATTTCCCGATATATCCGCACGGATTTTCGACCGCTATTTTATCGCCGGTGGCATTGCTGATTCCATGCCGTTTAAAGCAACGCCGGTTCCCGTGGTGAACTTCAGCCAGGCACTGGAGGAATTGACGGTCCTGGGCGCGTTTACGGAAGTGTTTCTGGCCAAAGAAGGGCACCTTGGAAAGGTGGGAATTAACCTGCTGGAGAAAGTGCAGACGCCAACGCTGGCCACCCTTTTCGGTGCCATGCTGGCCGGGGTTGATTATGTTCTGATGGGTGCTGGAATTCCGCGGCATATTCCCGGCGCGCTGGACCTGCTGGCACGATGGGAATCCGCGAGTATCAGGATTGACGTTCAGGGTGCGCAAGCCGCCGAAGCGGTATTGACTGAATTTGCCCCGCTGCTTTTCGCCGGTCATGACAAAGCCTTTGCCGCGTCGGCCTTACCTCCGGCGGCCTTACAACGTCCGGCTTTTCTGGCGATTGTTTCCTCCGCTACGCTGGCCATGACGCTGGCTCGAAAATCAAACGGTCGCGTGGATGGCTTTATTATTGAAACCGCGGTGGCTGGAGGCCATAATGCCCCACCGCGCGGTCCGCTCCAACTGACACCGGAGGGTGAACCGGTGTATGGTCAGCGCGATACCGCCGACCTGGCGAAAATTGCCGCCATCGGCCTGCCCTTTTACCTTGCGGGTGGGTTTGCCACACGCCGGCAATTGGACTGGGCGCTGGCACAAGGCGCCGCCGGCATTCAAATCGGAACGGCCTTTGCATTCTGCCGGGAATCCGGCATTCGATCGGAGTTAAAGTGTCAGGTTATTGATCTTGTCCGTCAGGGAAAAGCGAAGGTATTTACCGATCCGAAGGCGTCGCCAACCGGCTTTCCGTTTAAGGTTTTCCAAATTGAAAAATCGCTGTCCGATTCCGCGATTTACGCGCAGCGAAGCCGGAAATGTGATCTCGGCTATCTTCGCATTGCGTACAGTCGCCCGGACGGAACGGTGGGTTACAGGTGTGCCGCCGAACCGGTGGATGATTACATCGCCAAAGGTGGAACCATTGAAGAAACGATTGGCCGCAAATGTCTCTGCAATGCCTTGTTTGCCACAGTTGGTCTTGGACAGATTTCCGGCGGCGAATCGGAAATGCCGATTGTGACCGCGGGTGATGATGTGTCGGAGCTTCATCGTTATATCCCCAACGGGGAAACATCTTATTCTTCCGCCGACGTTTTGGACTGCATTCTTAACGATTGACGCTGTTACGATCCATGTGTCGGTCGGACAAACCGCGTCTACCGCTGTTTTACCGAATTTGGATTGTTCGGGCTTGGCCTGCAATGGACTATTCGCAACGGCACGTTAAGCCCGACTGGCTGTCCAGTCTCCATTTTTAATCCCATCTGAACGTATAAAATTCACAAAACATAGACATCTGTGCATAATAAATTCCTTGCTGAAGGCCATTGCGGAAAAAAAGGGCCATCCGTCAGCGGAACTGACGGATGGCCCGAGTTAAAGGCTTTGCAAATGTGGTGTGGCAGGCGGCCTCAACTGCGTTTGCGGCGCGCCAGAAGCGGCAAGGTCCCGCACAGCAGCATGGCCAGCGCGGCAGGTTCCGGAACGGCGGTCACGGAAAGCGTGATGCCGCCGAACGGATCACTGATATTAAAGTTGTAACCGGCGGGGCCATTGACGGTCCAGGTGGCAAGATCACCAAGGTTGGTAATCGAATTGGAATAGGTCAACAGAGTATAAACGCCTGTGTGCAATAAGCCTTCGGGTTTCAGATTCACCGTGACGTAGTTGCCCAGAGTGAGGTATGTTGTAGATATGTAAGTATTGCTGTTGCTTGTTGGCGAACTGACAAGGAAATTCAGGTTGGTTTCGTCACCAAGGGTCAGCGTCGTGATTACAAGCGAATGGGGAGTGTTTCCATCTGTAATGGTTGCCCCGGCAGAGGTTGTCAGCACCTCCATAAATCCACCGCCGCTCACGGTGGATCCGCCCTCTGCGGAAACGCTCCCGGTGATCACGCCATCGTTTTGCAGTGTGCCTGCAACGATAAGTGTGCTGCCAATCGCATTGTTCCAAGTGGCACCCGCGCCGATTGTGATATTGCTGCCGGCCTGTGAATAGTCATAGTTGCTGGCGTTTACGATTGCGTTTATGCCGCCAACGCTGACTTGGCCATCATTAATGAAATTGCTGACGCTGTTGACTCCATTGTTAAAAGCCACATCACCGGATTGGGCGTTGGTGACATTCTGAAAAGTTGTGGCATAGTTGAAAGTCATGGAACCGGCATTGGTAAGGTTATTGAATTGCGACGGCCCGGAAGCAAGAATCTGTGAACCGGGCTCAAACACCGTGTAATTAAACGTGTTTTGCGACAGCGGGCCGAGCGTATTGGTACCGGGCAGAACCTGCCGGCCAGTAATGTAGCCATACCCGGTAAAGGTACCGCCCGTGACGGTGTCGCCGTAAAAACTGATGCGGCTGTTGGAATCTGTGACCATCTGGCCGGTGGCGGTCAGGTTTATTACCAGGGGTACAAGCACCTGAGTTTTGGCATTAAGCGTTCCAGAAAAGATGAGCGTACCCTCATTTAATGAGTAGAAGTTCGCAGAATCGGTCTGGGTTTGCAGGGTCAGGATGCCAGCGCCATTTACCGTCGTCGAGCCGCTGTAGGTGTTCAAGCCGTTAAGCAGAAGAGAAGACCCGACCGCGGCCATGTTGAGCGCGTAGAGAATGGAACCTGGGCCGCCGGCGGCATTTTCAATCACATCACTGAAGCTGTTGGCAATCGCGGTTTTTGGAGCGATGATAAGCGCCGGGGTGGTGGCGTTTAAGTCGGAAATTGCGACATATCCGCCGACGTCACCGGTTACCAGAGACCCGACGGTTGCCTGCCCCAGATTCACAGTCAGGTCACTAAGCGGGGCGATGTTCAGGGCGTCGTCCACAAGCAGGGTTCCGCCGGCGTTTACATTCACCTGTCCGAAACCGGGGTTGGTGGAGGAGGCAAAACCGCCAATATCCATATTTCCGATGGCATGCACTTTTCCGCCGGATTTAATGGTAAGGGTGGATACACCGCCGGCGTAGCCGATGCGGATATCCGATGTGCCGCCGAAGGGGTCTGATTCATTGGTCCACAGCGAACCAACACCTTCAACGGTAACCGAGCCGGTGTTATTCACCTGCGGAGTGTCATAGGTGGTAAGCTGCGCACCATTCTGGATGATCAATTGGTTACCACCCTCTACAAATAGCGAGCTATTGCCGGAAAAGCCGGTGCTTCCTGCGGCGGTAAGCAGCAGATTTCCACCCGAGAGGATGACATTTGTAGCCGCCTGGCCGGTTTGCCCGACGGCAAGGTATCCAGGTATACTCGGATCAGCGGCGGTACCGCCGGTAAAGGTTTGTGACCCCGGGCCGGTGACGGTAACACCGTTTGCGGTCGAGGCGGTGGAAAAAGTGCCCGCATAGGAATTATCCTGAAGCTCATTAAGACTGACCTTGGTCGTGCCGGTATTCAGATTGCCGGGGCCGTTCAACCCTCCGATGGTGACATTGGCCAGATCATTAACATAAAAGGCTA
>JAJZEY010000377.1 GCA_021805585.1 Planctomycetota bacterium | reverse complement strand
GCTGCTTCCCTTTAAGCGGCACGGCATGCTCAACTACATGTTTTCACCGGCATATGTGGAACTTCTTCGTGATCTGCTGCGGATGGATGCACTGGAAAAAATAGGAGCCGGCAAATCCGCCCGCGCGTGGCGGGATATTCAGGCGATCCATCGACTCGGTGCGCTGGTTCGGCAGCAACGGCCTACTTTGATTGAACTGTTCATTTCCCTGAGTGGCGAAGCTCAGGCCGACGAACTGATCGGGCAATTCGCGGCCAGCGGCATTTCATCTTCCGGCCAATTGCGGGCGTATCTGGCGGAAACCAAAAAATGGCCAATCGTCGGCGGCCTTCGCGCCTCAATTAACTTCGGTGACCGTCTGGCGGAACTGAATATCATTCAAGGTTTATTCGAGCGGCAGAATCGCATTGCTGCAAAGCAATATGGATTTCGCGGATTTATTCCTTTGCATTTCGGCCAGGGCATGGCGCAATACAACCGCTGGGTCAATCAGTTTGTGGCCGCCCTGCGCCCGGCGGGTTACGCGGTTCGGCGGCAAGCAATTCTCCGGCAAACTGATCGCATCATGGCCGCGTCGCCCCGTGGCTGGCGGGGTATTCTGGCGAAGCTTAACGTGCTTCATGACATGCTGACCCAAATGATGCCCGATTTTTCACAGGCTTTGCGCGTTGAATATGCCGTTCGGACGCGCCAGGTACTGGCGCGCGTTGCACTGGCGCTGGCCGCTTACCGCGGCAAACATGGCGGCTATCCGGCTACGCTTTCCCGGCTGGTTCCCAACTATTTCACAGTCATTCCAACGGATCCGTTTATCGATCGTCCGTTGCATTATACAGCCAACAAAACGGGCTATTTGCTGTACAGCGTCGGCCCGAATTTGCGGGACGACCGCGGATTTTGTGCTCCGCAGGCCTATCCACCTAATCCCAACGCCCCGGATGACATAGCCGTTCACGTCCACTGGCGCGTAGTGCCTCCCGGCACAGCCAAAAACGCGCCGACACTCCAGCCCCGGCCTTAACGCCCAACGGGTCCGCCAATTTTTCCAGCCCAGGTGCTCGGTCAAGCCTGCTGAAAATCCAAATTTAAACCGGCGGCGGCTGCGCCCGGAGCAGGTGGGCAGCTGAGCGGTTGGAAAGGTGTTCAATCCCGATTGGCAGCTCCTGCCGCATCGGGATTTCCCCTTCTGGCTCAAGTGAAGGCTGGCAAGGCACCCACGCCTCACGCAATTCACAGCACTTTCTGGCGGGCGGGCGTCTTGCCTGCTTCGTCAAGGACCACGGGCGTCCACGCAAATCATGAAAGATTACCGTCTGCGCTGACGGATCGAACGGGCGGTCAATCAGTAAAAAATGCTGCGTTACCGCGCGGGAGGTTTAAATAAAATTCACCGCAGGGGGAGCGGTAACGTCGGAAACGGTATCAGAACCTCCCGGCCTGCGGGGAAAACAGATCGGCACCCAGCGGAATAACCACATAATCCGCCGCCCGCAAGTTTCGTACATGGTCGCCGCCCCCCGACGAAAGGCCGCTGGCATACGGTCAATCCCTTCGCCGGGCCGTATTCAGATGCCAGCCGGAAAGAGGCACGCGCCACGTCCGGGAAAATCCACTTTCAATCCCTTGCCAAGACCACTGGTTCAAGTAAAATGTCTGTTTGGCGTGGCGGCAATGCTTCAGGACGATCATTCCCATGCCTCGCACGATCAGGAGTTTACTATCATGACAACAAAAATCCGTTGGTCTGCTATGGGCCTCGCGGCCGCCATGCTTGTGGTTTCCGCCGGCGGGTGCGCGTCACAAAAACTTAAAACCGAACGCGCCCAATTGCTGCAGCAGAACGCCCAGCTTCAACAACAATTGACCCAAACCAAGGCCAGCCTTAGCGCCGCCCAAACCCAGCTGCAACAGCAGCAGGCGGCCACCGCCGCGGCGGAAGCTCAGGCCCAGCAGGCTCAACAGGCCGCGCAAGCCCAGCCCGCAGCGGCCGGTGGAATGAATACCGTTATGCCCGGATTCAAAAGCGGGGGCAAGACCGGTCATGGCACGTCGGCCATGGCCATGCGTGGCCACCACGGCGGCCGCCGTCGGTTGGCGGGTCATCGCCGTGGCGAAATGCACCGGTTTGTGCTTTCCAGCGATGTATTGTTCGCCTCCGGCAGCGCCCGGCTTATGCCGCGGTCCACACATGCACTGCTGCATGTCGTGTACATGATTAAACGCCATTACGCCGGCCGCTATATCCGCATTGAAGGCTTTACCGACAACCGCCCGATCCATCACCGGTTCAAAAACAACTATGAACTTGGTCTGGCCCGTGCCCGCTCGGTTGAGACATTTCTGGCCCGCCACGGCATTTCCCGGCATTGGATGCGCGCCATCAGCTACGGCTCACACGACCTTGTGTCGCATACCAACCTGGCTCTGGACCGCCGTGTGGAAATCGTGATTCTTCGCTGATTTACCGCTGCCCGCGGTTGGCGCGAATTCCGCGTCCGCACCTGGTTGTGCCCTTGAACCATCGCCTGTTGGCTGGAACCCTCCACAGGCACGCGCTGCGGTTTTGGCCTGCCAAGGTTTGCCGCCGCCGGCGCGCACCCGGCATACAACTTGCCCGGCGAATGGTGCGGGCATGTTCGCCATGGGTTAAAATCCGCCTGCAGCCTTACCGTTATGGAACCTGGCGGTGAACGGTGGAATCCGCGATATTCAGATACCTTAAAAACGAATGGATTAAACACGCCAATGCCGGCAATTGTTGACTATGGAATGGGCAATCTTCGCAGTGTGCAGAAGGCCTTTGAACTGCTGGGGGAGCCTGCAACCATTATTCAGCGGCCCGAACAGGTCCGTCAGGCGGACAAACTGGTTCTGCCCGGCGTGGGCGCATTTGCTGATGCCATTGCGACCCTGCGGCAAACCGGCCTGGATCAGGCCCTGGTGGAATTCGCCCGCTCGGGCCGGCCCATGCTCGGCATCTGCCTGGGCATGCAATTGCTGATGGAAAAAGACTTTGAAGATGGTGAACATACCGGCCTGGGCATTATTCCCGGCGATTGTGTCCGATTCACGGTCGATTCGCCTCCGCTTAATCTGAAAGTGCCCCACATGGGCTGGAATGCCCTTGAATGGGACCGCGACTCCCCGCTGTTTTCCGGCGTGCGGCGCGGTAGCCATGTCTATTTTGTGCACAGCTATTTTGTGCGTCCAAAGGAACCCGCGGCCGTGGCCGCCACAGCCGATTACGGCGGCTGGTTTACCGCCGCCATGGCATGGAATAATGTATATGCAACCCAGTTTCACCCGGAAAAAAGCCAGTTGGTGGGACGGGCGATACTGCAAAATTTCGCATCTTTTTAAAATAGAAATGAACCCATGGCCATTGAACTGATACCCGCAATTGATTTACGCAACGGCAAAGTCGTGCGCCTTTTACGTGGCGACTATCAGCACCAGACCACCTACGGCGTCGACCCCGTGGATACGGCCAAAGCCTTTGCCGATGCCGGTTGCCGCTGGCTGCATGTCGTGGATTTGGACGGCGCCCGTGACGGTCGGGCGCATAATCTGGACATTATTGAAAAAATTATCCGCTCCACACCCCTTCAGGTGGAAGTAGGGGGCGGAATCCGCAATGAAGAAGTCATGGAATATCTGCTGGCCATCGGCGCGCAGCGACTGATTCTGGGTACCCGTGCCATATCCGATAAAGACTGGTTCGCCGCCATGGCCAACGACGCCCGCTTTAAAAACCGGCTGGTGCTTGGCCTTGATGCTCGCGATGGCCGTGTCGCCACCCATGGCTGGACAGCCGCAAGTCAGAATTCACCCTCCGCTTTGGAGGTGGCGCGGGGCGTTGCCAAATGGCCGCTGGCCGGAATTATTTACACCGATATCAGCCGCGATGGCACGCTGGCCGGTCCTAACATCGCCGCCACCGAAGCACTGCTTAAGGAAATCACCACCATGCCGGTGATTCACTCCGGTGGCATTGGAACGCTGGATCATATTAAGGCGCTGCGGCATTTAAATATCGCAGGTATTATTGTGGGCCGCGCTATTTATGAAGGCACACTGGATGTTAAACAGGCCGTGGAACTGCTGGCGGAAAAAGCCACATAAGGCGGCGGAATTTCCAGCCCGCGTTATAGTATTCCCCATGACCTTCATCCGCCGCAATTTTCCCGCCCACACGGTTTGGCATAAAACCGCCAAAACGCTTTTCATCCGCGGCGGGGGACTGGTGCCCGCGGCGGTTATTTATTTTGTTCTGTTTGCGGCCTGCGGACCGGTGCGCGGCCAAACCCGTGTGACGCTTGCCTGCAATGCCGCCCCTTTGGCCGGTCAATGGAGCTGTCTGCGTGTTCGGCCGTCGAAAAAATATCTCGGCCGGCGGCTACAGGTGTTTTTGTGCGACCGCCGCGGCGGCCCGATTATCGGGTGCCGGCCATTGCGCGAAAATCGCGGCTTTCTGGTTCCCATGGTCTTTGCCTCCCAACAAAATCTTACACCCGCGGGCTGGCCGCTGGAAATAAAATTCAGCCGACCGGGAATG
>JAJZEY010000369.1 GCA_021805585.1 Planctomycetota bacterium | reverse complement strand
CAGCTCGTCTGCCGATACATTAACTGTGCAGGTTAGAAACTTTCAGACACATATCGACTGAAGAACTGCACCAGAGAAGAGACGAAAAATTTAATCCGCGGGCTGACGCAATTCAATATCAGCCGGCCGTAGTTCCTGATAAGAACTTATGGTTCGCGGTTTTCGTCCGAACGAGTAGAACAGTCTGACTTGATTTGCTCCTGGAGGGAGCGAGAGGTTTGGCGGTGCATATGTGGACTGCACCGGGTGAGATAGAGCGGGATGGCCGCGAAAAGCGGTCGGAAATTCAAGTTCGTCAGCGCGATTCTGCGCGACCGGTGGAATGATCAATCGGCGGGGGGAGAAAGAGAGTCAAGAGCGGTGGCTTTGCGCCTGTCGCGGGGCGACAGGCGCAAGGCTCACCCCCCTGGAGGGGGGGAGAGACCTGTCCCGGCAATTCGGTGGCCCCCGGGCTGCTGAATTGCCGGGCTTTTTTTCCCGGTGGTGGAACCTTTTACAGACGGGCTGCCGCCATTTGTTCCGTTGGCGGTGTGAATCGCCATTTATGGATCAGCGCATCACGCATTGCGCGGGTTGTGCGCGGCATGGTTAACCGCATGGCCCGCCGAGTTGCCGGGATATATGACAGTTCGCCAAATGCCCCGGCGAAGGCCTTGTATTGCGTTGGCCTGGACTGCTGGAATGAGGGCGTTTTCCCATCCACTGCAGATGGCCGTCGGGATGGAAATCCGCGACCGTTGGACCACCGTATAAAGTGTTACGCAGCCGGTGTGAATACCTGCCGGTCAATGAGTGGCAAAAAAGGAATTTTGCGCATACCATTAGTGAAGCCGAAGGTTTTGTTGAGGTTGCACATGAGGCGAATGCTGAGAAACATCGGCTTCGTGCTATTGCTGGTTCCGGCGCTTGCCATCCTGTTCTTCGGGCCGCGGCAACAGGCCGGAGTGCCCAAGGGCCGGGTTGTTGTCACCTATTGGGAGAAATGGACCGGGCCGGAAGAACAGCAGATGAGGATCATTGTCAATGACTTCAATGCAACGGTGGGCCGGAAAAAGCATATCTATGTTCAATTTGTCTCCATGGCGGATATCGATAAAAAGACGCTGATCGCAACCGCCGCGGGTGTCCCGCCCGATATTGCCGGGCTATGGGATAATGATATCGCACAGTTCGCTTCGCTGGGCGCGCTGACGCCGCTGGGAAAACTGGCGCGGGAACATGGCATTACCAGCAAAACATATAAAAAGGTCTATTGGCGAGCCTGTCATTATCATGGACGGCTTTATGCGCTGGTCAGCACGCCGGCGGATATCGCATTGTTCTATAACAAGCTGATTTTCAAAAGCGACGCCGCCAAATTGCGCGCTGCCGGATTGAACCCCGATAAAGCCCCGCAAACCATTCACCAGCTTGATGCATACGCCCGGGTTCTCACCAAATTCGGTCCTGATGGTCAATTGTTGCGGGCGGGTTTTCTGCCCACCGAGCCGGGATGGTATTATCCCGAAGTGTTCTTCTGGTTTGGCGGCCATATCTGGAATGCCAAGACCCATAAGTTCACGCTTACCAGCCCGCAGAATATTGCCGCATACCGGTGGTTAGCCAGTTATTCCAAATGGCTGGGACCCAATACCATCAACTCTTTCGCGACCGCACAGGGAAATTTTGAATCCGCGCAGAATCCATTCATGCTTGGCACACTGGCCATGGAACAGCAGGGGCCCTGGATGGCGAATTACATATACAGTTACGATAAACCCTTTTCCACGTTGCATTGCTCGTATGCCAAGGCTTTGACCCTGCCACTGGCACTGCGGCGGAAAAATTATGGCTGGGCGGTGGCACCGTTTCCATCCGCGGTTCCGGGGCTTAAGGACGTGTCCTACTGCGGCTTTGACGCCTTTGTTATTCCCCGCGGCGCCAGGCATATCAAACAGGCCTTCACCTTTATCGCTTATGTTGAAAGCCAGCCGGTTATGGAGCGCCTCTGCAGCATGATGAGCAAGAACTCGCCGCTGCGAAAGGTCAGCAAGCGCTTTATCGAGCGCAATCCGAATCCGTATATCAACGTTTTTGAAAAACTTGCCAGCAGTCCCAACGCCCGCGGATTGCCTCAAATTCCGATTATGCCGCAGGTCATTGATGAACTTAATACCGAGGCCCAGGCCGTTGCGCTGCTGGAACGAACGCCAAGGCGGGCGCTGCAGAAAGCGCAAGATCGTCTGCAGCGGGAATATGACAGTTATGAACGTGTTCAGAAATTGCGGCGGGCCCTTAAATGAACCGGCATGGATGCAGTTCCAACGGTCGTGTACCGCTGATCAATGAAGGAATCGGCTGAATGATCCATTGGAGAAACGAAATAAAGCAGACGGCAAAAGGCATGGCATTCCTGTCGCCATGGCTCGTCGGTTTTGTGGTGTTCATGGCATTGCCGATTGGTCTGTCGCTTTATTTAAGTTTCTGCAATTATCCGCTGCTGCAGCCGCCGGTTTTTGTGGGGTTGCGAAATTACCATGCGATGCTGCATGATTCGGTGTTCTGGGAGTCTTTACGTAACACGGGTTATTACGCTCTTTTAACTCTGCCCGCGGGAATGATCATCGCGATCGCGGCGGCGTTATTGCTTAACAGCCGCGTGCGCGGCATCGCCATTTATCGAGCCATCATATTTTTACCGTCACTGGTGCCCCTGGTGGCATCATCAATGGTATGGCTCTGGTTATTTAATTCGCGACTGGGTTTGATTAACACCTGCCTGCGCTATCTTGGAATACTTCACCCGCCCGGCTGGCTGACAAGCCCGAAGTGGGCCATGCCATCGCTGGCGATTATGAGTTTCTGGGGATTGGGCAATACGGTGGTTATTTACCTCGCGGGTTTGCAGGATGTTCCGAAAGAATTGTATGAAGCGGCGGAAATCGACGGTGCCAGCCCGGCCCGGCAGCTTTGGCATGTGACGCTTCCGGGTATTTCACCGGTTATATTTTTTAATCTCATCATGGCCATTATCGGAGTGGTTCAGAACTTTACCGTGCCGTATGTCATGACGCAGGGCGGCCCCGACCGTGTCACGTATTTATTTACCATGTACCTTTATGATAATGCCTTCAGCTTTCTGCACATGGGCTATGCCAGCGCCATGGCCTGGGTGGAATTGCTGATGGTGCTGGTACTCACGGCCATCGCCTTCTGGAGCAGTCGGCATTGGGTACATTATCAGGGAAAGTGAACGATGCCTGAAAAAATTCCGGTCAATCTGGTCTCCAAGGAACTGCTGGAGGGAAAGCTGTCGATCCCCGGCGGTAATCCGGTGGATCCCGCCGCGCCGCCCGGATCGGCCGGAGGCCGACCGCAGCATATTGGCCGCCGTCTTTTGACGCATGCGTTGCTTATTGGCGCGTCATTGATCGCCCTGATTCCGTTTCTCTGGCTGCTGGATACGAGTTTTAAAACCGAATCCGCCGCCACGCAATATCCACCAACCCTGATTCCCAATCCTTTCCGCTGGCAAAATTATGTCAACTTGTTTTCCGAGCGGCAATACCACATGCTGCTCTGGGCGCGCAACAGCCTGACCATCGCGGTGCTCGTTGTGCTGGGCACCACCATTTCCAGCGCGGTTGTGGCCTACGGATTTGCCAAGATTCGCTTCCGCGGCCGCGGCGTATTATTTGCATTAATGCTTTCCACCATGATGGTTCCTTTTCCGGTCACCATGGTATCGATGTTTATTATTTTTAAATGGCTGGGAGATCATACCGGTGTGGCGTGGCTGGGAACCTTTCGCCCGCTGTGGGTGCCGTACTGGTTTGGATCGGCGTTCAGTATTTTTCTGCTGCGGCAATTCTTCATGACCATTCCGGATGAACTTTCCGAGGCGGCGCGCATTGATGGTTGTTCCGAACTGGGCATATTTTTTCGCATCATCCTCCCCCTGGCCCGCCCGGCGCTGAGTGTTGTGGCGTTGTTTGCGTTTCTCGGGGTCTGGAATGATTTTCTTGGGCCGCTGGTCTACCTGCAACATTCCCACCAGTTCACTTTGGCCTTGGGGCTTGATGCCTTTCAAAGCCAGTTGGGCGGCAGTCAATGGAATCTTCTCATGGCCGCCAGCGTGCTGGTTATTATGCCGGTGGTGATCCTGTTTTTTGTCGCCCAGCGTACCTTTATCGAGGGAATTGCCACCACGGGAATAAAGGGATAACGCTGCAACGCATTGCGTTATGCCCGGGCTGGTTTTGAACTTCAGGCTGTGAATTGCCGAAGTGGCTCGCATCCTTTGCAGGCCCTGGAATGTGAACCTTCAGGTCCGGGGGTTGCTAATTTTCCCCGCCCCGATATATTGCCCCACAGTGCAACCATCAGCAATGGATGTAATGGAGATTCTTTCATGCGATCGATGTTGTCCTTTTTCATAGGCTTTGCGGCCATCATCGGCTTGATGCTCACGCCGCAGGCCGCGGCGGCCATGACGCTTTCCAACATGTTCACGGATCATCTGGTGCTGCAGCGTAACATGCCCGATCCGGTATGGGGATGGGCGAAACCCGGACAGAAGATCAC
>JAJZEY010000458.1 GCA_021805585.1 Planctomycetota bacterium | reverse complement strand
GGCCGTCGGGCGTGCGCACGTCCCAACCGCCCAGGCGGTTTGGTCTAAATTGTGATTCCTGATTTGTCAGAATTTCATCAACAACATTCTGACCAGCGGGATTCAGGGCCTTGGGCGAATTACTGGCTGGGCGGCTGAACGCAGTTGCCGGCCTATCACCATGTTTTTGCAGTGCCCGCCCGGCCCTTGCTAGACCGCCATTTTCGGCCTCCCCCGCCGCCTTTAATAGATCATCCACACTCGGTGGTTTCATTTGGCCTCTGGGCATTGCGGACCCGCCTTGGCTGGTGGCATACCCGATTGCTCGCCTTAGCCAGCGGTGATCGCTTTTTTGACCGCTTCAACTTTTGCCGCCAGTAAGTGAATTACCGGCATTCTATCCTCTGTCCGTAAGGTTTGACATTAGCTCTCATGAGCCGCGCAATACGCCGCCAAAACACTCCGGAATGCCACGGAAAGCTAAAACATCGCAAGACCCGGGACCTTATTGGCAAGATGCCCACCGGCGTTGCCGCGGCAACGCAGCTGAAAGGAGATCGCCTGGCAGGCGTGACAGAGCACTGGCGACCTTCCCGATAAAAACAGGCAGACCCGCCGTGACCAATTGAAATCCAGACTGTTGCCAATTCGCCTTTCGACCGATACAATTCCGTTTCCCAGTTGGCGCTGCCCCAGCTCTTGCCGGCGGTAAAAGCCAGAGTCTTCCTGAACGGGTTAACAAAAACCCGGGGCTTTGGTTTTTTGAGAGTTGGAATGCGTGTCCGGGCGGAGAACTCGACGCGCACGCAGTGCCCTTCATAGATTTTATTTTGTGAGGATTCGCATGCGCCGGTTTGTTAAATTATCGTTGTTGTCGGCATTTCTTGGTTTGACTCTCACCATTGCCGGCTGCGGCAAGGGTGGTTCCACCAATAGTCAGTCCAGCACGTCCAGCAGCACTCCAACCGCGGCGACCACCACCAAGCCAGTCCATATTTACCCAACCGGGACACCCATTAAACTGGCATTTGTCAGCAATAATGTGGCAAACTACTGGAATTTTGCGCACGCCGGCACGCGGGCTTTTGAAAAGAAAACCGGGATTCAGGTAACGTTTCGCGAACCGGCCAAAGGCACGGTCGCGGAACAGAACCAGATCATCGAAGACCTGGTAACCGAAGGTTATAACGGCATTGCCATAAGCGTTATCGCCCCCAACGACCAGATTCGCACGCTTGATTCAGCGGCCCGGTCCCTGAATCTGATTTGTGTGGATTCCGATGCGCCGAAATCCAATCGGCTGATGTACATTGGCACGATGAACTACAACGCCGGATTGCTGATGGGGAAGGAAATCGTCAAGCTGCTGCCCAAAGGCGGGCAAGTGGCGATTTTCGTGGGCAATCTGGCTGCGCGTAACGCGGCACGCCGACTTAAGGGGATTGAACACGTCATTAAAGGCCACCACATTAAAATCGTGGCTAAAAAGGAAGATAACCAGGATTACGCCCGCGCCAGATCCAACGCTGAAAATGTAATCAGCGCGTTTCCAAATTTAAGCCTCATGTGCGGATTGTATTCCTACAATGGCGCCCTGGCTGCGGCGGCGGTGAAGGCCGCCGGGGACAAGGGAAAGATTAAAGTCATTGCCTTTGATCAGGACCCCGATACGCTCAAAGACATCCAGAGCGGCCTGATTAACGCCACCGTTGTGCAAAATCCGTTTATGGAAGGTTATCTTTCCTGTAAATACCTGCAAGCTATTTGTGCCACCGGCATGAAGGCCGTGCCCGCCTCGGCTGATCTGGATACCGGCGTGCAGATTGTGGATGCCGGGAACCTTGATGCTTATAAGATAAAACTTGCAAAGATGATGGCGAGCAAATAACCAACACCGTCCTTGACAGCATACTGGACCTCCCATGGCCAACGATTATATCCTGCGCATGCAGGGCGTTACCAAACGGTTCCCGGGTGTTACGGCACTGCAAAATGTCGACTTGGAACTGCGTTCCGGCGAAGTCCTCGCACTAATGGGAGAAAACGGGGCGGGCAAAAGCACCCTTATGAAAATTCTCGGCGGTGCCCAGCCGCCGGACGAAGGGGCACTGTACATTGATGGCCGCCCTGTGGAATTCCGCAACGTATCCGATTCGCGCCGCCATGGAATTGTACTGGTGCACCAGGAATTGATGATGGCCTCCAACCTGGACGTGGCGGGAAATATTTTTCTGGGAACTGAACCGAGCCGCCGGGGCCTGCTGCGCCGGGGCGTTATGCATGCGGACTCCGAATCTCTGTTGCGGCGGGTCGGTTTGACCTGTTCGCCGGCAACGCTGGTAGGCTCGCTGACTCCGGGACAGATGCAGATGGTGGAAATCGCCAAGGCACTTTCCCTCAAGGCCCGTATCCTGATTCTTGATGAGCCTACCAGTTCACTGACCTTGACTGAATCGGAACAGCTTTTCAAAATCATCGGCGATTTGCGCCGCGATGGAATCGCCATTATTTACATTTCACACCGCATGGAGGAAGTCAAGCGGCTGGCGGACCGCGTCATTGTTCTGCGCGACGGCAAACGGGTGGGAGAACTGCAACACGACGGGATTACCCAGGACAAAATCGTCTCGATGATGGTGGGCAGAGAACTCACAAACTGGTATCCGCCGCCGCGGCCCGGGCAGGATTATCCCACAATTCTGCGTGTGGAAAATTTAATTATTCCCGGTTCGCCTTGCGCGGTAAGCTTTAACGCCGGGGCCGGGGAAATTGTCGGATTTGCCGGACTTGTCGGGTCCGGGCGCACCGAGCTTATGGAGGCTATTTTCGGAGTGAAACCGCCGCTGGGAGGCACCATTCGCGTGGATGGTACCATTTTTGAACCGTCCTGCCCGCGTGCGGCGATCAGCCGCGGTATTTATCTGGCCCCGGAAGACCGCAAACACAACGGTCTGGTGCTGGCGATGAGCATCGCGCAGAACATTTCCATGCCGGATATCCACAATTATCGACCGCGACTGTGGCTGGGCCGTCGCCGCGAATCGGTCGTGGCCAGAAAGCAACTCGAATCCCTGCGGATCAAGGCTCCGGGCGTCCGCCATCGTGTGGGCAGCCTTTCGGGAGGCAATCAGCAGAAAGTGGTTCTGGGTAAATGGCTGGCTATGCGTCCCAGGATACTGATTCTCGATGAACCCACACGCGGCGTGGATGTAGGGGCCAAGGCGGAAATTTACCACGAAATGATGCTTCTGGCCCGGCAGGGCATTACCATTTTGATGGTCAGTTCCGAAATGGAGGAAGTGCTGGGCATGAGTGATCGGATCGTCGTCATGCGCGAGCGCAGGATTGAAGGCATATTGCCGCGATCAAACGCCACGCAGGAACGCATTGCGTCCCTGATGACCGGCGCGGGGAATCTTGACATAAGGACCGGAGTCTGATGCGACGTGAACTCGGTATTTTCTTCGCCGTATTGGTCATGTGCGGCTTTTTGTTCTGGTGCAACCATGACTTCGGAAAAGCCGCCAATATTCTTAATGTGTCCCGGCAGGCGGCCATGCTCGGAATTTTCGCCATCGGCAGCAGCTTTGTCATTATCACCGGAGGCATCGATCTTTCGGTCGGGGCGATTATCGGGTTGACCGGCGTCCTGATTGCTAAAATTTCATCGCCTTCCGAACATTGCCTGCACCATCCGTTGTGGGTCGGCATATGCATTGCCATGGCTGTGGCACTCTTAATCGGTCTGATTCAAGGATTGCTGATATCCAAATTAAAACTTCAGCCCTTTATCGTTACCCTGGCGGGCATGCTGTTGGTGCGCGGTCTGGCGCAGATCATTACCCACGGCGGAACGTTGGGGCTTGGATCATCACCGCTGATTAATCTTTCCACCGAGGGGCTGTTCCATTACGGCTACCATGCCATACTGGCTTATCCGGTGCTGATATTTATCGGCGTCATTCTTCTGGCCGGTTATCTGCTGCATGGAACCGTCTTTGGCCGCTATGTTTTCGCCATCGGTGGAAACCGCGATGCGGCTCAATATTCCGGTATTCCGGTGGATCGCGTGGAAACGCTTACATACGTTATTTCGGCCGGACTCGCCGGCGTGGCCGGCATCTGCTACGCATCTTACATAGGCCAGATGACTTATAACGTCGGCAATGGCTATGAACTTAATGCCATCGCGGCGGCGGTCATTGGCGGCGTATCTTTACGCGGCGGCGAGGGCAGCGTCCCGGGTGCCATCATCGGTTCGATCATGATGGAAGTGATTCAGAATGGCATTATTCTATTCAAATGGGTGTATTACACCGCCGGCCAGCGACAGGTATTTCGCCTAAGTTCCAACTGGACCTACTTTATTACCGGCGCGGTGATCCTGCTGGCGGTGCTGATTGATCAACTGGCCAACATTCTTAATAAACGCAAACGCCTGAAGCGCCAGGCGCAAATCGCCGCAAGCAAGCAGCCGCCACCGGCACCGCTGCCGTCGGTGTAAGCATGGCAATTTAAGCAGCAATTAAATGAAGCCTGCGGTAAATCCCCGTCGTTGTTTTCGCTCATTGATCATTGATCATTGAT
>JAJZEY010000219.1 GCA_021805585.1 Planctomycetota bacterium | reverse complement strand
ATCCCCGAGCAGGCCAACCGAAAGATGGTCATTTTTTTTGTGAACATCCGCGACAAGTTTGTCCGCCGCCGCGATCCGCCGCCGGGCGGGTACCAGGCCAAAATACAAAGGCATGGCCTGCGCGGTTTGACCGCCATTTTCATATACCCCGCGGCCTTTATAATACATTGCGTTAAATGCTTTGCGTATGGCGGCGGCATTGGCCAGAAAAGCCTTCTGATCTTTCTTTTTGCCGAGGATAGAGGCCATGCGGGAGAGCAGCACCGCATCGCGATACACCAGACAGGTGCGCACAAAGCGAATATCAGGCCGCCTGCCCGCGGAAACCCAATCCCCGATTTCCCATCCACCGCCAGCGGCGATTCCGCCGGGACAATGGCGAAGCATATAGCTAAAAAACCGCTTTATTCCGTCGTAATGCTTGCGAATTAAGTCGCCGTTGCCGCTGTATATATAGTCAAACCACGCGACCTGTTCATAGGCGGATTCCCAGTCGGGGTGAAACTCCGTCGTTTGCCAGCCCGGGCTTGGAATAATTAATGCCAGATTGCCGTTGGGGGATTGCTGGCGCGCAAAATCATTCAGCCACTTGGCATAGGCCGGCGTGTTGTTGTAAGTAAACAGACCGGTGGCGGCCGCCACCCAAGCGTCCGCGGTCCAGCCGTTTTTTTCGCGCGTGGGACAATCGGTTGGATAACCGACGAAATTGCTCTGGTAACTGTAACGGGTTGCCCGCGCAATGGCATTAAGCAGCGGATTACCACAGGCAAAGTTGCCGGTGCGGGCCATGGGTGTGTGAACAAAGTCCGCATGAATGGCCAGAATATCGCGTCTGGATTGCACACCATATATTTGCACATATTGAAAACCGTTGTACGCAAACTCAGGATGATAGGTAAAAGGCTTATCGCTGGCGGGAATATAGGTGTCCGTCTGAAATGAACCAGTCAAGGCAAATGGATTTATCGACGAGCGATCAATGGTTCCGTCTGAATAGAGCTGTTCGCCATAGCGCATCACCACTGGCACGCCGGCGCGCCCATGGGCCGTCAGCGTTACCCAGCCGGACATGTTCTGGGGGAATTTAACCACATAAATATGCCGCAGCGGCTCGGTAATTGCCAACGGCTTAAAACGACGCAGCACACGGCAGGAAGGCATAAGCTGCGCGGTCAGCCGGCCGGAAGGAATCGCACGAGCGGCTTGCGCGTGGTGTGAAAACCGGCCGTCGCCAATCGCCGGATTATTCCACCCCTTAGGCATCTGTGCGGCATCGTACACTTCGCCGGCGTAAACATTGTCAGCCAGCCATGGGCCAGCCGCAGCGCGCCAGTCAGGGCTGGTGCTGACCCAGCGCGTCTTGTGCGCCGATTTGAGTTGCACGTTCAAAAGGAACCGTGGCCAATGCCGCCAGGGCGCATGTTGCCAACCCCAGACATTTTTTTCAATAACGTTATACCAGCCATTTCCAAGTGCCACGGTAATCACATTGCGCCGCCCTTTATGCAGCAACCCGCTGACATCAAATGCCTGGTATGGGGACGCCTTGGAATAGTTATAATTGGTATCCTCTATTTCGCCCCGTCCCACTTTTTTTCCATTGATCCGCACGATCCAATATCCGAGACCGGCCATAAAAAGACTGGCTCGCCGCAGGTGCGCCGGCGCAATAAATACGTGTCGGAAAATGGGGCTGGGCCGGTTTTGCAGCCATTGCGGGTGAAGGGCGGATATGGGAATGGAGCCTGCCGCCGCAATACGTCCCCAAGGCTCGGCGCCCCATGGCGCAGCGATTACTGCCGGGCTGGCCGCCAATGATCTGGTTGCCCAGCCTGCGGAGGTCTTTATTTTCACCGCCTGCCACCGGGTGTCAGTCACAATTCGCCGGTCATATCCGCCGGTGCCCAGGATATTCATAGCGGCCAGCACGCCCGTCGGATTCCCAGTCTTGCCGCCATTTTGCAGCAATACCGTCACCACGTTACGGCCCGGGTGCAGAAATTTGCCAACAAATTTCACCACTGGCTTCCGCCAATGGGCGCCGAACGCCGCGATCACCGAATGCCCGTTGATGGATACCTTGCATTCATCATCCGCGGCTATCAGCAGATCGGCATGAAGAACAGGGTTGCCCGCAGGCAACCTGAAGCGGCGCTGCAACAAATAAAGGCCGGGTGACGCCAGCAATGGATGAGGCATTTTGGGAAGAATCCAATTGGTGCCAAAAAGAGTTGGAAGTCCGTAGTACGCATTGACCGGCGCTTTATAAAACCCATTTGCGGATTTCGGTCGATAGGTAATCCATTGCCCGCGCCAGTCGCCTCTGCGCAGCGGTCCGGTTTGCCAACTGGCCGGCTTGCTCCAGCCTGATTTCCAGCCATTGGTTCCCCAGACGCGCAGGCGCCAATAATAAGTCGTAAAGGGCTGCAGGGCCGGTCCGCCGAAATGAGGTGGAAAATCCGGATTCAGCCTCGCTTTTCCTGAGTCCCAAAGCGGCTTGTGGTTCATAAGAAGATTGGTACGGGAATCCGCTACCTGAATCTGATAAAAGCGTTGAGCCAGAAGTGCGTTCAGCCGCGGCGCAGTCCAGGTGAACAACGGGTGTTTATTCTGCACTCCCAGTGGATTTCTAACCAAATCGCATCGCAGCCGACGGGGCGCAGGGGCTGCCAACTTGCTGTCCGAAGTCATCCGCGAGGTACGCGTGGCATGAGGCGCAATTCGGGCTGGCAATTGCGATGCCGCGGTCCGGTCCATTGAAGCCAAAGAGGCCATGGAACCGGTCACCGCCGCGATAGCCAGAAGTCCGCGGCATATCGAACGCCGCATCCGATTCACAGGAACAATATCAGCCATGAAAACCAATCGCTCCAAAATAACGCCGCCTGCCCGATACACCGCTGAACCGCACATACAGATTGTTGCCAGAAGGCGAGTGTGGATTTCAGAATATGGCATTTCTGCAAAGTCTACAACATGATCGCGGCTCACACGATGCCTGATATCCGGCGGTTCTCCGGATGGCGATCCCCTATTTGCCGCCGCGCAGCGGGAGGCGAATGTTATGTATCGCATCGATACCCGCATTGATCTGGCTATTTTGCAAATATTCAGAAACGCAGTGTGTTGTCTGGCGCAGGACTGGCACGCAGGTGGTCGGCAACCATTGCGTGATAGGTTTGTGATACGCTTTGCAGATCGGTCAGCCCCAGTTCGGCTTGCACCTTAAGTACGGTGGTGGTATCCGGACCTTCAATTTCCACAAACGAACCGAAACAGGGAAGTTCATCAAGCTCCACACGGCAACCATTAAATTCCCAAGACTCGCGACGCTTTTCAAAGCCGCTGATGCGAATGAAGCCCAGCGCAAAAAGAAATGCGGCCGTCAGATTCACCGGCCGCACGGCAAGGTCAATAGAGGGGCGGCGGTGTATGACGCCCGGCTGCGATGGCCCTTTCCAAGTAACCAGCGCCTCACCGGTGGCGGTTCCATCCCGTCGGAAGGTACGGATGCGCAGGCCGCTGTCGGCCGTGCGAAGGGAACCTTCCGGGCGGTCGAAAAACTCGTTTAATTCCTCCACTGTTTCCAGAAATCGTGCGCCAGCCTGTTTCAGCAATCGACGCACGGCAGCAAGATCCGCGGCGCGAAGTTTTATTTCTATTTCCCAGGGTGTGGCAACATCGGCACCCCTAACATTGGCGGCGGAAGCCTCATTCATTTCAATGGATCCCCCAAAATAGGTTTGCCTCATCCAGCCAAGGTGCCTTTACCGGAACAGCGCAAGGCTGACGGTCTGGCCGTGAATAAAATTGCGGCCCCCCACCGGGCCAAGTTCCCCGGCACAAAAGAAGCCTGCCACGGGAATCGGCCCCAGCACTTCATGCAGCGTTTGAATATCGTGTCCCGGCTGGTCAAACAGGCGCGTGCCGCGACCGTTGCAACTGAACATCAGCGCACCACTGGGGGGTGGGCCAAGCTGCATCTGCCCTTCCAGCAGAAGCCGCAAGTCTTCTTCGGCCGTGCGGGCATCCTGCAGGTGAAATTGAACAATCTGGCCACTTTGAACAATATCTCCTATAAGCAACCCGCTACTGGGCCGATGGACCCCCAAAATGTTGCGCACCAGAAAATCGCCCGGCCCGAAATTTCCTTTGCGTTGATCAATCACGCGCCCCACCTGCACACTGCGCTGTTCCACCAGGTCGCGGTCTTTCACCGGCAGATCCTGAATGATGCCGCGCAATACGGATATGGCGGGCTCATCATCCAGAAGTTCGATGACATTGTCATGGCCACGGCTTACCACCATGCTGCGGCCAATAGGCCGACACCCCTGAGATACCACGCAGTCCACTTCCACCGGACCAGATAGCGATACCCCAATAAGGCCCGAACTGAACACCGCGTCATTAATCATTAAACGGGCCTGACCAGGCTCGGAAATTCCGCTGGCCATGCCGCCAATAACCGGCGCACCCGGAAATTCCCGCGTGCAGGCGTCCAGCAATTGAACGACCGGCGCGGTGAACGGGTCTCCGAACATGATAAAAAGCCGCAGGTCCGGTCCGGCTTCAAGG
>JAJZEY010000408.1 GCA_021805585.1 Planctomycetota bacterium | reverse complement strand
GTCAGGTAATGGCGTTGCGGGCGGCGCGGCAGGCGGGCATTTCAGTGCCGCGCCAGACAATCAAGAGGGCGATTCATTTTGTCCGCCAACTGCAAAATCCGGATGGAGGATTCAGTTACATGCTGCAAATGCCGGGTTCGGCATTTCCGCGATCGGCGGCGGGGGTAGCCCTGCTGTTTTATTCGGGTGTTTATTCCGGCCATGCAATCACCAATGCGGTGCATTATCTGATGGGTTGCCTTCCGGGAACGCCGGGCAATAATCAGGGGAATTTTTTTTACGGCAATTACTATGGCACGCAGGCCATGTTTCTGGCTGGCGGCCCCTGGTGGGGCAAATGGTGGCCGGCAATGAGTTCCACCCTGCTGAAGCGCCAGCAGGATGATGGCAGTTGGAGCGGCGGCCCCGGAACGAGCTACGGCACGGCCATGGCGCTGATAATTCTCCAGATTCCCGATCGGGTGCTGCCCATTCTGCAAAAATAAGCTTGCCACAGGACCAGACAATATGTCAACGAATGCACATATTCGAAATACTATGAAATATTCTGCGGCAAATCCGTATTGGACATTCGCCCTGCTGGCGGCTCTGCTGGCACCGGCTTGTGCGGCCATAAGCGTGGCCGCCGTCCGAATCCCGACAAGCCCTTTGGCCGTTCATAAAAAGACCGGAGGCAAGACCGCGCAAGCTCGCTGGAATGTACAGTTGGGGAAATTGTCCTTGACTGCCGGCGGTACCGGCGGATTCATGCAGTTGTCCGATGTGCGGGCCGGCGACTGGTCAAAATCGACCGGTCTGGTCATCACTATTTCGCACAACGGTCAAACCACGAAATCGCGATTTGCCACCGCGGACATTCTGGAGCTAACCCGCATCGGTGCCGACATCGCGCCAGCGCGCGGCTGGCAGGTATTGCTGCGCAATGGCAGTGTTGTGGCCGGCCAGCCGCAAACCCTGAACGCCGGCGATCTGACGATAAAGGCCCGCGGCATCGGAATGCTGGACGTTCCTTTGGCCGACGTTGCGGCGGTTCGGTATGGTGCGGTGCCAGCCATTCGTCCGGTGGCGACACCTAATGACACTTTGTATCTGACCAATGGCACTACACTTGTTGGCGCGATGAATACACTTGGCCCAACTGACGTCCAATGGTCAACTTCGCTTGGTAATGCCACAGTGCCATGGTCCCGCATTCGCTATATGGTGTTGGGGGGGGCGGTGGGGACGATGCCTGTACATGGGCTGGCGCAACGCGTTTGCCTTTCCCACGGTTCCGTACTGCTGGTGCACAACCTGACCTGGAAATCGGGATTGGTGACTTGCCAGGGACCTGGCGGCAAGCCGCTGTCGTTTTTGCGGTCCACTGTATTAAAAGTGTCCATTTGCGGCGGTCAGGCCCAGTGGCTGACCGATTTTAGTCCCAGTATTGCCAGCCAGGTTCCTTATTTCGGCGAGCCAAACCAATGGCCGGCGCGGCGGAATTTGAATGTGATGGGGGGGCCGTTGCGGGCAGACGGCCGCCGGTTTTCGCATGGTCTGGGAGTGCATGCCACAAGCACGCTTACGTATACCCTCAATGGCGGCTATCGGCGTTTCGTTTTCCTGCCCGCCATGGACCAGAGCGCTGCGCCATTCGGCCGGTCGCAAGCCCGCGTTCTGCTGGATGGAAAAGTCATCTGGCATTCGGGGCTGCTGCAAGTCGGCACACCGCTGCAACTGGTGAATCTGAATGTGACCAATGGCCGCGTGGTTTCGTTGCAGGTTACGGATGGCGCACGATTCGATGTGCGGGCGCGCATGGACTGGTTGGACGCGGCACTGCTGCGGAAATAACTGCCGGAGCAAAGATTGCATGGGCGATCAATCTACCATTCAGGCATTTGCCGCACAATGAGTGTGTGGCCGTCGGCTTGTGCTGGACCCAAACCAGATTGGGCGGCATGTGGTCTGCCCGGCGTGCAGCCGCGTGATAATTCCAGTCCTGGCTGTGGCCACGTCTGTTGCCGCGCAGTCTTTGGGCGATCGGGAAACCGACGCGGCCCAAGCCCCGGCAACTGAAAGTCAGAAAAGGCCCCCACCGGCTGCAACGGCGATGGATGATTCCGCGCCGATCATTGTTCTGCGTCTTTCGCAGTGGGATAATTTCTGGAAATACCTGACCTGCCTGATGGTGGAAATATTGGCTGGCGGATTATTTCTAATTCCATCTTTGCGGCCGTGGGCGGGCATGATTGTCGCAGGCGTTTCGGGCGTGGTGGTGATCACCGCGTTCTTTGTTTTTCTGCATGCGCGCATGACACGATGCATTATCAGTGAAAACCGAATTGAGACACAGAAAGGTATTTTTACACGCCAGATAGACTGGGTATCCTTAAACTGCGTTCTGGATATTCAACTGCATCAGGGCTTTGTGCAGCGCATTCTGGGCGTGGGCACAATCTGCGTGCGCAGCACGGACAAAATAACCCCGCTTCTGGAAGTCCCGCATGTACCCAGAGCGAAGATGGCGTTTAATTTTTTGCAGGAGCAGTTGAATCGCCGGTCAAAACTGCTGAGCCTGGTGCGGTAAGGATTGCGCTGCGCCCGGCAAATCACCACGGGCAAGACGCGGCGGCTTGCGTGCAGTCCACATGTCACTGCGCCTGTCCGGATTTAATCAGGAACTTTGCCTTTTGGCTGGATAATCCGGGACTTGCCCGGATCAGTGGCGCTTGGCCCAGTTGTACAGGTCAATCACCAGGCGGTCCTGCCACGGATTGACGTTGCCATGGTAGTAATTGCACATGATGGAAAACACAAAAGTGCGTTGGCCGACAAACAAATAGCCGCTAAGCGTGGATGCCCCGGTAATATGGCCGTCCTTGGCGCGAACATGCTTGCCCACCGGCGACCCCATGAAGCGATGAATCAGCGTTCCGTGGCCCGGGCGGCAAAGTGTATTGATAAATGCCCGTCCATCCGGTCGATAGGCCATTTTTGCCAGTACCGCGGTAAGTGCCACAGGCGCGATGTGGTCAAAGTGCGAAAGGCCCGAACCATCCACCATGTGAGCCAATTGCGGTCCAATCCCCATTTTTCCAAGCCAGGCCATCACCGCGGCATCACCATTGGCCCAGCTTCCTGGCTCACCGGTGGCCAGATGCCCGAGGAGTTTGCACATGCTTTCAGCCATCAGGTTAATGCTGTCGGTATTGGCGCGGTGCAGAATGTCCAGAAGAGGTGTTTCATAAGTTGCCAGCAGGCGCGGCGTCCCTCCGGCCGCTGCCAGTGTGCCACGCCTGACGACGCCGCTGACGATAATCCCCTGATTGACCAGTGACTGACGCATCACGTTTCCGGCAAAAAGTCCCGGATCACTGATAGTGGCCTGCATGGCGTAATCGCCGGTGGCCCGCACCTGACCACGCAAATAAAAATGGTCGCTGCCGGCGGCACGCCACAACCAGCAGCTTTGCAGCGGCCCGCGGCGGGCCTGAATGGTAACGGGCGTAAATGGGCTGTCGGGCACGAGATTGACACCGATGGCGCCATTGTTGTAAACCACGGGATTCCACTGAACGCAATTCAAAGAAAAATTAAGCCCCCCCACCGGCGCTTCGTACCAGTCCATGCGCTGTCCGCCGGGCCATTTAAGATTGCGAAAATGCTGATTGAAAATAGAATCGTCCACGATAATGTCATGAAAGCGGGTATCGCCAAGCGCTTTGAGACGGGCCGCCCAGTTATCAAACACGCTTGTGACTTTCCAGCCCGCGCGCCGACATAAAACAGGATCTCCCAGGGCCGGATCTCCACCACCGACAACCACCAGATTATGACCCACCTGATACAAACGGGTTTGAATCATGGCATGAGAGCCAAGACGGTCGAATATCGCGCATGTGGTCAGAAGCTTGCCGTTGCTGCCGGGCATAAGCGGCGTTCGCGCATGAAAGCTGAAAACAGGACTCGGACCGGTTCTGGTCAATTCCACGATATTAATGCCGACATGTGCGCCGCGCAATTGTGGCGAAGCCAGCAAGCCGGAAATTTCTCCCGCCAGACTGCGTGCGCCTGCGGTGGCCGGTCCGATCAAGAGGCCGACAACCAGTAAACAGGCCAGGGCGCTCGTGCGACCGGGTATGATAAATCGTGAAGTAATTTGAAACACAGACCGTGGGTACATCCATGCACCTTTCAAAAAGGGGAAAATCTGGCCGCGGCCCCGGCACGCGCTAAGTCCGAATCGCCACCACAAGGTTCTACCGATTCGGCAGCGAGCCGGTTCGCATGCACAGGCAAAAATTTCGAAATTTCACAAGTTAGCCCCGCGTGCCGAAAAGCCCGCTAGTGCGCCACCGGCACGCCAATCTGCCGACCGACTTCATCCAGCTTCTTTTTCAGGTTTTCGGCGGTATTTGCTTCCAGATTCAGCCGCAGAAGCGGCTCGGTATTGCTTTTCCGCACATTGAACCACCAGGTATCATATTCCACAGTAATGCCATCCAGATAATCAATGCCGGCATCCTTGTACCGCTGCGCCAGACGGGCAATTGCGCCGTCCTTGTCTTGAACTTCAAAATTAATCTCGCCGCTGCTGTGCCAGCGCTGCAAAGG
>JAJZEY010000462.1 GCA_021805585.1 Planctomycetota bacterium | reverse complement strand
TGGATTTCGTAGGGCCCGGTGGCGGCGACTGGCCTTGGGGCAAAATTGACACCCGCTCTGAAATGGCCCATTTTGCCCTGGCGCTGCGGCGCAGCGGCCGACCGATATGGCTGGAGCTTTCCAACAGACTGGGTTTCAAATATGCCTCCTTCTGGGCCAAATACGCCAATGGTTGGCGTACCAACGGCGACATCGAAAGTTATCAGCATGATCTGACCAACTGGACCCGCGTGATGGTGCGTTTTAACAAGAACGCCCGATGGGCTCCTTATGCCGGCCCCGGCGGCTGGAACGATTTTGACTTTCTGGAAATTGGCAACGGAAAGCTCGATGGGTTGACGCCCGTTGAAAGTCAAACCGTCATGATTTTCTGGTGCATCAACTGCTCGCCGCTTTGCCTGGGTACCGATTTAACGCGCCTTACGCCCGGTGGCTTCAAAATGATTACCAACAAAGCCGCTATTGCCATCGACCAGGCCGGCCATGTGGCCAGGCCACTTTCCCAGAAAACCCCGCAGCAGGTGTGGGTTATTCACCACGCCGACGGTGCTTGCACGGTGGCCCTGTTCAACCTCGCCAAAACAGCGGCCAGGGTCGGCGTAACCTGGCGGCAACTGGCCTTGGCCAAGTCTGCCGCTACCGTCAAAGACCTCTGGGATGGGAAAAAAATGGGCACGCTTTCCCACGGCTTTAGCGCAACCCTGCCGTCCCACGGCTCACGACTCCTGCAGATAACTCCATCACACTAGCCACCGGTGAATACAGATATTTGCAGCGCATAGAAGCCGGTCCCGGGAATTGCATGTTCAAACAGAACGCTCCCCGCGGAATGAACTGAGGTCTTTACGCGGGCGGTAGCACCGGCTTAACGTGATAATCTGTCAACGATGCGGCCTGCAATCAGGGCCGGCAGGCCATACGGCGATGCCACGCCGTCATATCACCGATTGGCCTCAGCAAAACTATCCGACCCTGGCTAACCACCACTATCGCTTTGGCCTACCGGCCGAGAAATCGAAAAAGACAAATATTAAGTAAACGCCGGCGGGCGGGACGCCCGCACCACAAGCGATCATCCGCAGCGTCGTGGCTGCGGCCCATTTGAAACAAACCCTTGGGGGTCGGGACTCTGGCCCGACAAATCATCATCTGCGGCGTTGGGGTGCGGCCCATTTGAAACGCCGGCAGGCGGGGACGCCTGCACCACAAGGTGAGAATCATTCGCCTCTTTGCGAGAGGGTTTGATTTGAAACGATGGCGGGCGAGACGCCCGCCCCCCAGGCACTTGCACCATCTGCGGCTTTGGGGTGCGGCCCATTTGAAACGCCGGCGGGCGGGACGCCCGCACCACAAGCCACGGAATCATCTTATCTGTATGACGAACTGAAATTCGGTTCGACAGTTATAATATTTGAAAAACGGACGGCTTTTCGTTTATAATTGCGAAAATTCAGGTTTTGGCCATGAACCTGCCAAAACACAGGATCGCAAACCGTGTTCCTGATGTATAATGGATGCCGGACTTTCTGGGCAATGTGATCGTTGCCCCAGCCGTATCCGTTTTAATTTCACACTGATTTATGCCCTGGAGATGTGCCAGATGGAGCTTCCGGTCAGAAAATTTTCGGCCAGTATTTCCTGGCGGCTGCGGAAATCGGCATTCCTCGTTAATATGTGCGTAATGAAAACAGATATTTCCATATTTTCACCGTTGTTTGCCGCCGCGACCATGGTGGCCGCCGGCTGGCTGGGGGCGCAGAAGGCCCGTCCGGATTCGGTTGAGGACTTGTTGCGCGCGGCCAGTCACAATCCGTCCAATTTCACGGCACCGGCAACCCGGCGGCGGGCAGCCACGATGCCGACGGCGCGCCAAGCGCCGGCAAACCGGCCGGCGGCGACCTCCAGGCCGACCGCCAGGGTTGCGTCCGGAATAAAGAAGGCAAATTCAGCCCAGCTTCCCGCGGCCACGCGGGCCGATGGTCCGGATTATAAAGTGAATCATTTTGTGCTTAGCTATAAGCATCCGCGTGCTCAACTGCCGTCGCTGGAAAGCCTGTTGCACAAACCCCTGATTCTGGCAAAAAGCCGGGACGGCTATGTGGCGCGGCGAAAGGGTGGCAAGGCGGTCGGTTATCCGGTTGTGCGCGTGACACTGGCGGAAATCAATGCGGAAAATCGGATGCAACGGTTTCATTCCAGTGCGCTGGCAAGCATGGAACGGCAACTGGTACGCGATATTAATCGGGCGGGCTTTATCGGGGTGTATGTGCAGGTATCCGCAAAAGACTTCCGCGGCCTGCGCGATATCCGACGGTCCGGAGACAAACTGCTGCACCTGGTGATTCACCAGGCCATTGTGGAGGAGGTGCGAACCATCGCATCGGGTCAGGGGCTGCCGACCAAACCGACCATAGATAACGGCGCGATTGCCTTTATCCGGACTGGATCGCCGATTCAGCCGGCCACCCAGCCCGCCAAGGCGGGTCCGGACACGCGGGATGTTCTGGCGCGCAATCAATTGGATGATTTTATTCTGCGGTTGAACCAGCAACCGGGGCGACAGGTCAGCATCGCGCTATCTCCGGGGCGCATGCCGGATTCCGTAATTCTTGATTATCTGGTTCATGAAACCAAACCGTGGATGGCCTACGCGCAAATTTCCAACACGGGCACGCCGCAAACCAACGACTGGGTGGAGCAATTCGGATTTATCGACAACGAATTAACCGGCCATGATGACATTCTGAATCTGAATTATGACACCGCGGGCTTCAACGCCACACAGGATGTCAATGGCTCGTATCAGTTTCCGATTTTTGGCATTGATCGTCTGCAGGGACGAATTTTCGGCGGCTATCAGCAGTACAACGCATCGAATGTCGGGCTGGGCAACCTGAATTTTAATGGACGCACCGGTTTTGGCGGCGGCGAGCTGATTCTTAATTTCGCGCAATTCCGGAATATTTTTCTCTACAGCGTCCTGGGCGCGCAATACCAGCATGTCACAGTGGACAACATCAGTTTTCAACAGGGCGGCGCGGCCAATCTGTTGCTGCCGTATCTTTCGCTTCGCATGGACCGAACGGGCAAAACGTCGCATCAGACGGGCAGTCTGACCCTGCTGGGTCAATATACCAACGCGGCCAGCCAGACGCTTAACAACCTGGGCCGATTGAACACCAACCCGACCTGGACCATCCTTCAGGGAAATTTTACGGACTCCTTTTATCTGGAACCAATTTTTGATCGTCGCAATTTCTTGGATGGTCAAAGCACGCTGGCCAATGAAATTCTGCTGCGTGCCAGCGGTCAGGAAGCGTTTGGGCAGCGCCTGATTCCGCAGCAGGAAGTCGTCATTGGCGGATTGTATTCCGTGCGCGGTTACCCGCAGTCGATTGTCGCGGGGGACAATGGGATTTATGGAACCGTGCAATACAACCTGCACATTCCGCGGCTTTTTCCAGTCAATCCGAATCCAAAATCCACGCTGTTCGGCCACATTTTCCGCGCTGCGCCGCAAACCCCTTATGGTCGGCCGGACTGGGACCTGGTGGTCAGTGCGTTTGTCGATGGCGGCGTGGTCGGTCAAAGCCAAAAGCAGTCTTATGAAACCGGTTCCACACTGCTTAGCACCGGATTGGGAGCCAAAGTCGTGTTTGAGAAAAATATCACGGCGGAAGTTGACTGGGGCATTGCGCTGCATTCCGTGAGTCCGGTGGCTACGGGCCAGGGTGGCGTGAGCGCGGGTTCCAGTCAGTTTAACTTTGTGTTTTCCGTAAGTTATTAGCCGGTGCGCCTGTCGGGGCATGAACCGGAGAAAATGGAAATGGCCGCAAACTGGGGCGGCCCCAAACCGGAGATGAGCATCATGACTGGGAAAAATTTTCGTTTCCAAAATTCCACCCGTGGCCACCATACCGCCGCGAATCGTTTGAGACGGCGAGCCTGGATGCTGGCGCTTGCGGCGGGAGCGGCATTTCCCGGCGGCATGGCCACGGCCGCGAATCCGATTCAGGTAGCGCATGTGGTAGCCGGTGCGGCCACGTTTGCCCAGGCGGGCGGTACCATGACCATTACGGCGGCCAATAATACGATTATCAACTATGCCCGCTTTAACATTCCGCATGGCAACACCGTCGATTTTATTCAGCCGTCAGCCACAGCGCGGGTGCTTAACCGGATCATCGGGCCGTCGCCTACGGAAATTGACGGCAATTTAAATGCCAACGGAATAGTCTATTTCGTGAATCCGGCCGGCATCATGTTTGGACAGGGCGCGGTGATTAATGTCGGCCAACTGTACGCGGCGGCGGGACACCTTTCGGATGCGGATTTTCTTGGGGGCAACAACCTGTTCACCGATTCGCACAGCTCGCTGACCAACGCGGGTGTTATTCAGGCTGCCGATGTAACCTTTGCGGCGCGGAATATCCGCAATGCGGGCACGATAATCGCACCGCACGGCATGGTGGTAATGACCGCTGGAACAAATGTATATGTCAGCAAACTTGGATCGCCATTTGTGGTGAAGGTGGCCGGAGGTGCCGGCCAAAGTGCCGGCGTAAACAACAGTGGGACGATTAACGCCCGGGATGGCGAGATCG
>JAJZEY010000117.1 GCA_021805585.1 Planctomycetota bacterium | reverse complement strand
GCATCGCGGCGGTTGCCTTCCCGCCGGGCGGCATATCAGGCAGTGCATCATCCGGTTGATTTAAAGCGGACGCAAGCGGCCCGGCACAGCCTGGCATATCACGAGTTTTTTCTATACCAGTTGGCGGTGGCGCTGCGCCGCGCCCGGCAGAAAAATGACGCCGGTGCCAAACCGCTTCGTGCCGATGACGCGGTGGACAAGCGCATCCGGGCGCTGCTGGAATTTAAGCTGACCGACGCCCAGAATCGTGTGGTGGAATCCCTGCGGAAGGACCTTGCGTCAACGGTTCCCATGAATCGCCTGGTGCAGGGGGATGTGGGATGCGGCAAAACCGTGATAGCGCTGTATGCGATGCTTCTGGCGGTGGCCAGCGGCAGCCAGACGGCGCTGCTGGCTCCGACCGAACTGCTGGCGGAACAGCACTTTCTGACACTCCAGCGCTATCTGGTTAACAGCCGGGTCAAGCTGGGGCTTTTGACCGCCAGCCTTTCCGCAGCCGAAAAGCGGCGCACGATGGCGGACGCCGCGGAGGGCACGATGGGAATTCTGGTAGGCACACACGCGCTGCTGCGAGAGGAGCTTCAACTTAAAAATCTGGCGCTTCTGGTGGTCGATGAACAGCATAAATTCGGAGTTCAGCAGCGCGCCGTTATTCGTGACCGTTACGCGGGTGTCCATACGTTAATCATGACGGCCACGCCTATTCCACGTACGCTGGCCATGACACTGTTTGGCGATCTGGATGTCTCCACCATTGATGAATCCCCGCCGGGAAGGGGGAAGATTGTAACGCGGGCGGTGGCGCGGCCGCAGCGCGATGACGTATACGCATTTGCCAGAAAACTCATTACCCAGGGCCGGCAGGTGTATGTGGTGGCACCAGCGATTGATGATAATCCAACCGGTATGCAGAGCGCCGTGCAATTGGCGGCGGAATTAAGCAAAGGACCACTCGCGGATTGCCAGGTGGGCCTGCTGCATGGCCGCATGGACCGCCAGGAGCGGATGAAAACCATGGAGAATTTTCGGCGGGGACAGATCGGTGTACTGGTCTCCACAACGGTAATAGAAGTGGGCGTGGATGTACCCAATGCCTCGCTGATGGTCGTGGAACACGCCGACCACTTCGGGCTGGCGCAGCTTCACCAGCTTCGCGGGCGAATTGGCCGGGGTGGACATCAGTCTTATTGCATTCTGATGTGCGACCAGCAGACGCCGGAAGCCACGCAACGGATGCAGGCGATGGTGCGACATACCAGTGGCTTTAAGATTGCCGAGGAAGACTTGAAACTGCGCGGCATGGGGGAATTGATAGGAACTCAGCAGAGCGGCCATGGAGATTTGGCCTTTACAGACCTTCTGTTTGATCCTTTTTTGCTGCCGACAGCGCGAACGGACGCAATCGCGTTGGCACGACACGATCCGCATCTGATAGAACCGGCGCATGCCCAAATACGCCGGGAACTGCTGACGCGGTTTGCATCCACGCTTTCGCTTGCGGATGTTGGATGAACGGTTATCCGCACCGTGCGGCCCGGACGCAATACAAAAGGGTCTGCCAATAAATCGGGCGTCAGGCCATTTTGGATTACATGAAGTGGCCTTGGCATTAAAAACATGCGGGCCGTGAAAACGAAAACCCGTACCACGCCGGAAAAATTGCCAGACCCATACAAGATAGGTAATTTCACCACGGCGCTATAACGGTCACCGCTGTTGAAACCCGCACCCACGATTTGACGCGGAGCGTTTGGCCCCCATCAATGCCTCCCAGGCCGGGCGAGACGCCCAAACACGGCAGATACATTTTACCAGAGTGGGCGATATACTGATGGGGAAGGGTAGCTGAATGAACGCAATAAAAAGCCATGCGAACGCAACCGAGTCGGCGGCGGAGCAAAAGTGGCCCGGTAAGGAAGTACTGGCACTGGCAATGCAGTTCCAACTTGCGGGCGAGGGACTCGTGATGCGATGGCCGGGCGGCGGACGACTGGTTGGGCTGCAAAACTCAGGTCTGGAGATAGCGGATTTCCGCGCGTATTCGCAAGGTGATGATTTTCGATTTATAGATCAATACGCCCTGGCACGACTGGACCAGCTTGTGGTACGGCTGTTTCACGATCGCAGGTCGCTGCCATTGACGATTTTTCTTGATACTTCGGCCAGCATGAACTTCGGCCAACCGAACAAATTCAGAATAGCACGCGACTTGGCACTGGTATTCGGTCTGGCGGCGTTGCGCCACAGAGATCGACTGACAGTGGTGCGAAACGCGGGTTTTGTATCCGACGCTATTGAGATTCGCAAATTCGACCGCCCGCAATCCGCGGCCGGCTTTATCGCATGGCTGCGCCAGACCAGAGCCAATGCGCTGCAGCCATCTGAAACGTCAATCCGGCGAATTTTGGCTACCATTCCGCCTCGCGGAATGCTGCTGGTCATAAGTGATTTTCTGCCACCCGCCGGGATGGCGGAAATGGTGTCGCTGTCTGCGGCATTGCAACGGCGGATGGCTGTGCTGCAAGTACTTTCGCCGGAGGAACTGTATCCCACCGCCGCACCGGCGGCTGAATTAATCGATTCAGAATCCGGGCTGAGCCGGCGAATCGCCACGGGTGCCGCGGCGGCGGCGCACTATCGGAAAAATATCGCCGGGTGGATGGCGCAATTGCAAGGTGCGGCGCGGCAATATGGCGTTCCGTGGATCGTGTGTGCGACCAATGAACCCATAAGAAAAATATTTTTGAATCGCGCACTGATGACCGCGACATCGCGCGGTTAGGCGCGTGTCGGACATTTGCTGAAAAAACTTTTGAAAATCTTTAAATTTTTATGTTGCGGTCGGCAACGTGTTGCCGATAAAAGAATTACGGTCTTACTTCCATGAAAGGAGGTGATAACATGGCCACGAAGAAGAAAGCTTCCGGATCCAAGAGTGCCAAGAGCACGAAGAAATCCGCGAAGAAAAGCACCAAGAAATCAGCAAGTAAGCGTTGAACGCTCTGATTTTTTGGGATCCGGCGCGCCGATTCCGGGTTCGATTTACCTGGACTCGCCGCGTCGCGGCGCCGAATACCGAGCCTTGCGGCAACTAAAACGGAATTGCGACTTTTGCAATTTCATGCCACAGCCGGATGTCGGCGGAAACAAGAATGGAAAAGCCCGTCGAATGTGTCGATGGGCTTTTCTTTTTTTCCGAACGTTTTTTACAAATCGCAACGCCGCAACGCAACTTTATGCCGCGATCATGCGTGACCGCTTTCTAAGAGCTAGAAAACCCAGGCCCATGACGCCGATCCCGCAAAGACTGATTGTGGCGGGCAACGGCATAACCACCGGCCCGGCGGTGGTCTGGAATGACAGGTTCACACTGGAACCGGCGGCAAGATTCAATGCCACGACCGAATTTAAAGCGAAGGCGGAGCTGCTCCCCAGAGCAACCACTTCCGACGCCGGACCGATTTGATACGTGATATTGGCCGCACCGCCGGCGGGAAAATAAGTCGTGGATGTAGCCAGCGGGTTTGCCGTTCCAAATTGCACATTGTTGGCATTTAAGTATGACGTTAAACTAACTGAATCGCCGGCGTGGCCCGTCAAAAACGTAACGCTTCCGGATTCCGCAAGGCTGACGTCACCGGTTCCGGAAAAGCCCAGATCGCTAAGTGCGATGGTCAAACTCCCAGCCTGGCTGGCCGTGTTCACAATGCTGTACGTGCTTGCCGTTAACTGTGACACCAATGCGCCCTTTCCGGCGTTGGAACTTCCGGAAATGCTGCTGATGGAGAAATCCGGCACCTGAAGGGTCGGTGTCGCCTGACTGTACGTGACCAGTCGCGGCAGATAGGTAACTGGCGTCTGGCTACCGTCAAATTCCAAGGCCACATTGGCGCGTGCCTGTGGAGCGCCCGCCGCGGCGGCGAGCAACAATCCGGCGAAAAGGGCCGATTTTGTATAGATACCTGAATTCATATTCGCTTTCATTTTGTGCCTTCTCTCTTCAAAACCGTTTACGGATCAATTCATATTGGTGCCTAACTTTTTTCGGACAGACCGCCGCGATCGGCAACCTTGCGACGGCGCACCAGCAACGTAAGCCCCCCCATTGCGATAAACACAAGCGAGGCAGGCTCCGGCGTGGTCACAATCGCGCTTCCGACGGTTGATGCGGCATTCATGCCGAACTGGCCATTGGTGCTGGCGAACGCACCGCCGCCGCTAAGCTGAATGGTAAGAAGCTGGCCGATCGCGAAAGTTGCTCCGGATTGCAGCGGCAGTGAAGCAACCGGGTTGCCGGAAAGTGTAAATGACTGCGGGGAGCTGGACGCATTGCTAAACGAGGTGGAAGCCGGCCCGGCATAGGAAGCGGAACCGGGCAACCCGACCGAATTGGACGGGTCAATATAGGTTTCCAGACTCATAGAGCCGACACCTTCCACAACCGTTCCGCCGCCGCTCTGGGAAATGCCCGCGGACGGACCGGCCTGACCGGAGGCCAGAAGATTGTTGTCAGACCAATAGATTTTTAATGTGTCCGAAGTGCCGGTGGCCGCGGAATTGCTGATATTGAATCCTCCGCTTTCCAGGGCGCTTTGCGAAAAATTAAAATCGCCGGTGAAATA
>JAJZEY010000236.1 GCA_021805585.1 Planctomycetota bacterium | reverse complement strand
ATAATGGTGCCGTTCGCCCATGGGAATGTCGTATTGTTTGTCGCCTTTGCAGGGCAGGCGTTCAATTAGTCCGCGATCCGGCAGAAGTTTGTTGGGAAAACAGGCCAACTCGCAAAGCGTGTGCGGACCGGACAGCGCCACCATGTGCCCGCCGCCGGACAGCAGCCACATGCGGACATCAAATTCGCCCAGCGGTCGCACGCGGCTGGTATCTGTGGAGACGAGTTCCGGATGCAGCATGCGATCGTAAACCAGCACGGAAATACCGGCGCTGCGCGGCTTTTTATGATGCAAACCAGAAACGTTTTCCCGATTGGGTGTCACAATAACTCCTTGGGGCAAGCGGATACATCAGGCACTTATGTGCATTATATCCGTTTCAACATCAGGGCCAACAACGCCTGGCTCTTCTGGCGACAGCTTTGCGGCCAGCGGTTTGCTCCGCCGTGCCGCGATTTATTTGTCTGGTGCCCGGCCAGGGTGTCCCGCACAGGCCGCGCAAAAACAATCCAACCCGTGAGAATTCTCTCCCGGAGGTTCTACGAACCATCTCATACCCGTGGAAACTCAATGGTGAATCAAACAGCGGATTGATTCACCAGCCTTCAACTGGGCAGTGCCACGGCCCGCCTGGGGCACCGGACCGTCTAATTCAGTCGCCGACGGACCAGCAGACCGTAACCGTACCGCGTTGGGGATTGCACCAAACCGCATGTTTTACCGGACGTCAGGCTGATTTTATCCGGGAAATCAACGCGATTTCTTCAACTAGGAGCCAATTATAACATAAGACTCACACAAACAGAAGGAATTTCTTTGCATATTTTTAATGTTGCTTACTGCGCCGATGTACAAATTTGTCGCCCGTTTAATTTTATTTATCGCTTATACGAATATATTTGCGATAATTTATTTCAAAATCGACCTCGCATTGCGTTATCGACCGGTCGCGTGGCCTGCGCTTTTGTGTTACATTTTCCACATGAGCGACTTTGTGAGTCATTTTGTCATGCGGCGGACGGGACATCACTTTCAGGCGACCAGCGCCCAGATTTGCGGCGATGTGGCGCTGGGAGAAAATTGCAGCATCTGGTTTAACGCCGTGATTCGCGGCGATGTGGCACCCATTACCCTGGGTAAAAATGTGAATGTTCAGGAGGGGGCGGTTCTGCATTGCGACTATGGCGTGCCGTTGACCATTGAAGCGGATGTCACGATTGGTCACGGCGCAGTGGTGCATTGCCGGTCGGTCGGCTCTGGCACACTCATCGGCATGAAGGCGGTAGTCCTGTCTGGCGCGGTCATTGGGCGTCATTGCATTGTTGCCGCGGGTGCTGTGGTTTCACCGGGCACGGTCGTGCCTGACGGGCAGGTGGTAATGGGTGTGCCGGGCAAAGTGGTACGCGCTGTTCGACCGGCGGAACTCGCCGACATGCAGGCAAATAACCGCCATTATGTAGAACTTGCGATCCGGCATGTGGAATGCCCGGACAAATATTATAAATTCCTGATTCCCTGAGCCGGACTACCCCAAGCCCGCTTTCCCCTTCCGCCCGCTGCACTGGTTTGAGATTTTACCCGGCCACTTCTACCATAGGCCCATGGTCCGATTTCCAGGCAAAGCCAGATGTGTCTTTATGTTGCTGCTGATGTTGCCCGCAGCGTGTCGGCATTCGCAAAGCGCTCAAGCCGTAAAAGCCGGACCACGGATTGTCAGCACCGTTCCCGCCGCTACGCAAATACTGATGCAGATCGGTGGGGGGGCAACGCTGGTTGGCGTATCGCGGTTTGATAAACCGCTGCTTCCAAGCAGCTATCGGTCGCTGCCGGTCGTGGGGGATTATTTTAATCTGGATGACGAACTGCTTCTGAACCTGCGGCCGACCGTGCTGATTATCCAAAAAAGTCCATTGCGTCTGGCGGGTTTGCCGGCGCTGGCTCTGCAAAATCATATTCGGCTGGTGAATGTGTCATTTAACCGGATTCAGACCATGGAACAGACTGTGCTTCTGCTGGGGAAGCTGGCGAACCGCGCGGTGGCCGCACGACTGGCGGTTGCGCAGTTTAAAGCCAAACTGGCCCGCGATGCAGCTGAATTGCCGCCGCGGGCGGATCGTCCGCGTGTGGTGTGCCTTGTGGGGACCGCACCGATGCGCGCGGTCGGGGCGGATAATTTTATAAACAGCATGATTCGGCTGGCCGGGGGTAGAAACGTTGGCGCACAGTTGGGCAGCGGCTTTCCCGTGCTGACGCACGAAACACTGCTGGAACTTAAACCGCGCATCATTGTGCTGGCGCTGCCCGGTGCGCCGCCGGCCAGGGGGAAGGGCGACCCGCGCATGACGGTTTTTTTGCGGCAGGCCGCATTTACCAGGCCATTGCCGCGAGTGTTTCTGCTGACGGACCGCCAATGTGAAATGCCGACGCTGAAAATTGCCCATACCATAAAGCAATTGCGGGGATTTTTTGGAACGCAGCGGCACCTGCCAGATGGGAGCATCATGCGATGATAGGCGCTGCCTGTAAAAAATCCGGCGACTGGCTATCGAGCCAGAATGGTCAACTTCTGATCGGGCTGGCGCTGGTTGGCCTGGCGTTTATTGCGGGGATGGCGACCGGTCCGGCTTTGCCCGGCCATTTCTGGCCGTCATTCGGATTCGCATCGGGTCCTGCCACGCACCTGCGGGCGGTGCGACTGATGGCCGCAGGACTGGTGGGCGCTTCCTTGGCGATTGCCGGCGTACTGCTGCAGGGGTTGTTGCGCAATCCGCTGGCGGACCCGTACATTCTGGGAATTTCCAGCGGGGCGACGGCCGGCGTCATGGTCTGGATTCTGCTGGGAAATCTGTTGACTGGTGTCGCCCTTGCCCATCCCTGGCTGGGTGCCGCCTTTGCGTATGGACAGGCGGTGCCGGCGTTGCTTGGCGCGCTGTTTACCTGCGGGGCGGTGTTTTTTCTGGGGCGCCGCGGCGGCATTCTGGATCCGCTTACGCTGCTTCTGGCGGGCGTGGTGCTGGGCAGTGTGAATACAGCGCTAATTATGCTCCTTAACAATCTGGCACCCTACGGCGCGCGGGCGGACATTTTAAATTATATTTTCGGCTATATAAGTGCTGTTACGCCGCAATTTCTGCTGTGGCTGGATGGGTGCCTGCTGCTGGTCTGCTGGCTGGCCGCCATGGCCATTGCCGGCGCGATGAATATTGCGTCGCTTTCGGATATTGAAGCCACGAGTCTGGGCGTGCGACTTTCCCGTCTGCGTATGGGAAGCTTTTTAATTTCCGCCGCCCTGGCCGCCGGTGCCATTGTGCTGGCCGGACCGGTCGGATTTGTCGGACTGATTTGTCCGCATATCTGCCGGTCGTGGTTCGGGCCGGACCATCGGCGGCTGCTGGTCAGCAGTCCGTTGCTGGGAGCTGCGTTTCTGATTATTGCAGATTCATTTGTACGCTGTACCGGCAACTGGTTTAACGGCGAACTTCCGGTGGGGGTGGTAACCGCGTTGTGCGGCGGACCGTATTTTCTTTTTCTTCTGCAAAGGCGCAGACCATGGCAATAAGATCCGACCTGCCCGCCGACGGGCCAGCCGCGGCTCTGGCCGCGCGGGATGTGACCTTTCGTTTCGGTGCCGATGCGGTGCTGGAGCATCTATCGGTGGACATTTCCGCCAACTGCATGACCGCCATCATCGGACCGAATGGCGCGGGAAAATCAACGCTGGCGCATCTGCTGATTGGCTTTCTTCAACCAGAGCATGGTGTGGTGGAACTGCTGGGCAAACCGCGCTTGCAATACACTGCCGCACAGGCCGCCGGAATCATTGCGTTCGTGCCGCAGTTTTCGCAGGTGAGTTTTGGCTATTCGGTGCGGGACATTGTGCGGATGGGACGTTGGCCCCGGCGCAGCAGTTCGACAGGGCTAAATTCACATTCGCCAGCGGATCTAGCCGCGGTGGATCAGGCTATGTGGGATACGGATGTGCAGCATTTGGCGCGGCGGACATTTAACGAACTTTCGGGCGGCGAACGTCAGCGTGTGGTAATAGCCCGGGCTTTGGCCCAGCAGGCACCTGTCATTGTGCTGGATGAACCGACCACCGGCCTGGACCTCTGGCATCAGCTTGTGATTCTCGGGCTTTTGCGGAAACTGGCCCGTGAGCAAGGCCGCACAATTGTGTTGGTATCGCACGATCTGAATATGGCACTGAACCATTGCGATCAGGCGATCCTGCTGCAGGCGGGCAAACGGGTCGCGGCGGGTCCGGTCAAGGCTGTTTTGACACCGGCAATTCTGGAAAGCGTTTATCGGGTTCGGGTGAATCCCGTGGGCGACCAACTTCATTTTTCCCTGGCCACGGCATGATTATTTGACAATTTGGCGCCATTTGGACCGATAATCGCATTCTGGCATTCTCGTGAATTGTGCTTATCAAATTGCCGCCGCCAAGCCGAAATACTCAGTAAGCCCATCCGGTTGATTCGGACACATATCAAGGCGTCCAGAAAATCCGGAACCTGCCCGCAAGGGTCATTTAGGGCGAACTTTGGAAGCTGTATCGTGGTCACTTCGTTTCGCAGGAGACATTCTATGTCTATTGAGGACACAATCGCATCACTGGAACG
>JAJZEY010000382.1 GCA_021805585.1 Planctomycetota bacterium | reverse complement strand
ACTACAATCCGCGAACCTTTTTGACAGCTTGATTTGGCCAAACCGTCCGCCACTGTCGCGAACATACTGGGGGGAATGGCCAGATAATGCAGTGGATGCTTCGCCTGGTTAAGCGCCTGGCGCAATTGGGAAAAAGTCTTAGAATCATTGTAATCGCCATCCACGTATTGCAATGTGGCAAACAGTTTCTCAAGAACCTGCGGATCCGCACCGCCGCCATGTTCGTCCAGACTCGCCTTAATGCGCGCCTGCATTTGTGTTAAATTCCAGCCCGCCTTGGCCACGCCGACCACCGGCATGTTCAGTTGACCGTGACGAATCATGGATTGCAGCGCGGGAAATATTTTCTTGTACGCCAAGTCCCCGGTGGCACCAAAAAATACCAGCGCATCGGAATGTTCAGTCACCGGCAAACTCCTATTTTATTTCGTTGGTCTTTTCCAAATGGCCGCCAAATTCGTACCTCATGGCGGAAAGGATACGGTCGGCGAACTGCGCCTCCCCACGTGACCCGAATCTTTCGTACAATGCGGCGCTAAGCACCGGAGCGGGCACCGATTCATCTATTGCCGCCGTGATTGTCCAGCGGCCTTCGCCGGAATCCGATACGCGACCGGCAAATTTATCCATGGTAGGATTTTTCGCCAGAGCAATCGCCGTCAGGTCCAGCAGCCAGGAACCAATCACGGAGCCACGTCGCCACACTTCGGCAATATCCGGCAGGTTCAGATCATACTGGTATCTTTCGGGATTGCGCAGCGGCGTGGTTTCGGCATCTGTTTCGCCGGTGTTTTTTCCGATATTTGCATGTTTTAGAATATTGAGGCCCTCGGCATATGCGGCCATAATGCCGTATTCAATTCCATTATGGACCATTTTTACAAAATGTCCCGCGCCTACCGGGCCGCAATGGAGGTAGCCGCTTTCCGCCGTACTGGGGGGCAGTTTGTCGCGACCGGGCGTCGGTTCGGCATTACCGATACCGGGTGCAAGTGTGGCAAGGATCGGATCAATATGTTTGACGACAGTCGGTTCGCCACCCACCATCAGGCAATAACCCCGGCTGGCTCCCCACACGCCTCCGGATGTGCCCACATCCACATAATGAATGCCGCGATCTTTTAACTGTGCAGCGCGACGCAGGTCGTCATGATAATAGGAATTGCCGCCATCAATAATAATATCGCCGGTTTCCAGCAATGGGGCAAATTTTTCAAGAGTGGAATCCACCACACCGGCGGGAACCATAAGCCAGAGTATTCGCGGCCTGCCAAGCTTTTTTACAAAATCTTCCGGAGTGGAAGAACCGGTCGCGCCTTTGGCCACGGCTGCTTGCACACTTCGGGCGTTTAGATCAAACACCACACAGCGATGGCCGCCGTGCATAAGCCGATCCACCATATTCGCGCCCATACGGCCCAGACCAATCATACCTATTTCCATGGTGGACTCCTTATGGAAAAAACCCCGTGGCATTGCGCCTGTTATGTGCTGCGGACACTTGTGCGTCTGGTTTCCAATGCGACCATTTTGTTCATCACCTTGTTTTCAGGTTAAATAATTCCGCCGTGCGGGTCAAACCCGAATTCGTCCGGCAAAAAGCGACCGGACAGCCAACCGTCTTGAGCATAGCGCGGTTCGCCTTATGGGGCAAACGATTCAATCGCATCCGTCGGCAAGCCCGTTTGCCCGAATTAAAATTGAATGGCCATCTGCACTGTGGCCACCAGGGCATTTTGATAGGTGCCGCCTGGATTTACAATATACTGCACGTCGGGTTGCACACTAAGCCAGGGAGTAACCGCGGCACTGTAAAAGCCTTCAATTGAAAGTTCAAAGTTTTGCGGTGTCTGGGCGTATGGACTCAGGTGAACCCACGTGGCACCCAAACCGGTATTATCGTCCGGGCGGCCGGGAAGCGGGCCGCGCCAGCGCAGACCACCGCTGGCGTTCTGATCCATTTCCGTAAGCCGGTCATCCGCCCAGGCATACTGTATAAAGGCACCGATGCGTGAAGCGGCCTGTCCGGCAGGGTGCGCAAACTTCCATAGAGTTTGGTCAAGGTATCCATAAAAGCCATATGCATCCTGTCGTGTGCCGCCCGCATAGGTTTGAAAGCCGCCGGTATGATACCACTGGCCAAAGGTAAGCGTTCCACTTAACTTGTTGCGACCCGCCGACCAGTTCAGACTTTCCTCGGTTAACGCGAAAAGCCCATACGGATTCTCCACCGCATAAGGATCATTACTGGAAACAGCAGGCAGCGTGTTGGAGGTATTGCCATCAAACAGTCCGCCGCGAAAAGACAGAAGCCTGATTGGGTGCCATGAAAAATCGCCGCCCCAGGCGGAAAATGGATAACTGGGAAAAACGAATATTGAAGGAGTAAAGCCGAATGAACCGTTCAGGAACGGCTGAGCGTCCCGGATATGGTCCAGATCATAGGTGGCATCAATGCGGCCAGCCTTAAACCAAAGTTTTCCGTCAAACAAATTCTGCTGATACCAGATTTGATCCAGACGGGTATCCGGATTCTGATCAATCGCACTGATAGCCTGCAGCTCCCCCACCAGATTATTTGCCGGGTTCTGACCTCCATGGGCAAGGAAGTCCACAAACGCGGTCCCTCCTTTCCAGCCGAACACTTTTTGCGTATCCAGCGTCATTGTCGCATCCAGGCGGTAACGCCAGTCGATGCGATTGGTGCGGATACCGCCGGAGAAATTCTCGCTTGCGGCCTGCAAAAGCGTAACCGATGGCGTAATACCGTCATCCTCCATCGTTCCAAGCGCCCCCCACCAGTTACCGGTCAGATTACCGCGGGTCAGGAGATTGTGGATTAACGCATCGCCAGAGGTAGGGACAGGCCGAACCGCTGCGGGCGAAGTTGCGGTACCGGCCGGACCGGCCGGCGACTGAGCGCTGACCACTGAAAGAGAAGCGGTATTCCCTTGCGGGTCCGCGGACGGTGTGTGCGCCCAGGCCGATTGGGCGGCCAATTGTCCGACTGCGAGCATTAGGAATGCCCATCGAATTGTCATCTGAAAATTAACATTTAATGGTTGTTCCGAAAGCATGGTCACCAACTGCAATTTTTACTACGCTACCGTACACCAGATTCTTAATTGACCGGGGAAGTCAGCGTGCGCTGTGTTTGCTTCTATTTTGGCGAGCGCTGGCCTGACCGCACGAAGTCGGGCGGGACGCCCGCCCCCCAGCCAACGCGGGACGCCCAACCGCCAGCCAACCGGAGACGCCCGAACCCCGACATGAGGGCTGCCCGCATTTCAACGGCGCTGGGCGTTATTCCCAAGTTGCCCACACGCCCCCATCAGATCCTGACCGATGGTCACGCGGCGTTTGGCCAGAATACCGTTTATCCGTAAAGTTTCCATGAACGCCACAATCACATCGTCAGTTGGTGCGGCAAAAATTGTCGGTTGCTGCGGGTTGTACGGAATAATATTTACTTTTACGGGCAATCCGCGGCACCATTGCACCAGTTCCAGTGCATGGGCGGCACTGTCATTGACCCCGGCCAGAAGAACGTATTCAATAAAAAACCGTGTCCGCCTGCCACGTGGATATTCTATAAGAGCCTGTTTTAACTCCGTCAGGGGCATGGCCCGATTAATGGGCATCAGCTCGCTGCGCAATTTATCATTGGCGGCGGTAATGGAAATGGCGAGTTTCAGGCCCGGCAGGTCCATTTTGGCCAGCCGTCGCAGGCCATCAATGCGGCCAACAGTTGAAACCGTGATGCGCGAAAGCGGCAAATTGATGCCGGCAGTGTCACTGAACACGTCCAGTGCCTGTGTGACTGCATCCAGATTGTCGAGCGGTTCACCCATTCCCATAAACACCAGATTGCGGATGATATTCGGATCGATTCGGTGCGGATTCCCGCGGCTGTCCAAGCGCGGCCCATCCGCAGCCGTCACAGAATTTTCGGGAGTCGCGTTTTCCATGCGGGCGGCATTTTTTTGCAACTTCAGCATCCGCCGGGCGACCAGAAATTGCTGAACAATTTGGACCGCGGTCAATTGAGAAAGCAATCCCATACGGCCAGTCTGGCAGAACGTGCAGCCCATGCGGCACCCGACCTGCGATGAAACACACAGGGTATACCACGATCCACCATGGGCGTTGCGCATGGGCAGAATGACCGATTCGGTTTCCAGAGAGTTGCCATTATACATGCCGGCGGGCAAACAGAATTTGATTGCGCCACCGGAATCCACCACGCGCGTGGCCGCAGGCAGCGGGCCATTATTTGCCGAACCCATCAGGCGCTTATAAAAAGGCCGGGCCTGTTCCAGACTCTGGCCACGGGCCTGCGCGAAGCGGTCCAGGGTAAGGGCGGGCCATCCGTCAGGTTCGGTTTCCAAAGAACAATCCGACGCAAAAGTCAGCAAGGCAGCTCCAGAGGTTCCAACAAAATCTCCGAAAAGATGATACCATAAGCCAACGGGTTCCACGAGCCGCCCATGGCTGGGCAGCGTATGCCGCCATGAATTTCCCGCAGCGTGAAAATCCGATGCGGCGGCTGAATAAATGGCGGGCCGCGATCGGCGGCAAACGCAGCGCCGACTGATGGGCCGGCGTTGGAACAATCAGGCGGAACACGGC
>JAJZEY010000416.1 GCA_021805585.1 Planctomycetota bacterium | reverse complement strand
CACTTAATAAAGTCAAAGCGCTTCATATCCGCTTTTCAGTCGGCCGCAAATCCTATTCCCTGGACGTGCCCGAAAACCAGAACCTGGCTATCGGTCAGGCGAACAAAACGCTCCGCATTCTCCGCGCCACTTACGGACCGATGGGCGAGGAAGCCACCGGCCCGAATCCGGCCATAGAGGCGCTTCCCGACGAACCGGTGCGCATTTCCGGCACCGTTTCGCCGCACGCGCTTACCCAGCCGCGCATCGGTCTGCATACGTACGACCTTGGACAGAACCTGGTTGGCTGGGTACGCCTGAAGGTGCGCGGCCGGGCCGGCCAGAAAATTGTGGTACGCCACGGGGAAATGAAGAATCCCGATGGGACGGTTTATACATCGAATCTGCGGGGCGCAATGGCCACTGATATTTATTACCTCAAGGGCGATGGCGATGAGCTGCTGGAGCCCATGTTCACGTTCCACGGCTTTCGCTATGTGGAAGTGCGCGGGCTGGATTATCAGCCGGAATTAACCGATCTGACCGGGGTTGTGATTCACAGTGATTTCCGGCGAACCGGTCATTTCGCCTGTTCAAGTCCGGCGATTAACCAATTGTATCAAAATATCGTCTGGTCACAGCGCGGCAACCATGTTTCCATTCCAACCGACTGCCCCCAGCGGGATGAACGACTGGGTTGGACCGGTGACACACAGTTTTTTATCCCCACGGGCGCGATTAACTTTGACGTGGCGGCGTTTTTTACCAGTTGGCTGGTCACGCTTTGTCAGGATTCGCAGTCCGCCAACGGGTCGTTTGCGGATGTGGCACCCGCCGTCTGGGGTCATGACGGCGTAACCGCCTGGGGCGATGCGGCGCTTATTTGCACGCATCAGATATTCCGAACGTTCGGGGACACGCGCATTATTGAGCGGCATTACAGCGCCATGAAACGCTATTTTAAATATCCGGCGAGCCTCACACGCAACAACATTATGACCGCCCAGGGATTCGGCGACTGGCTTAACATGGGTGGCGGCGCTAGCATGGAAGTCATTGGCACGGCATATTACGCCATGCTAACGGAAATAATGGCCGAAATGGCCGCAGCCATCGGGAAATCCGATGATGCCCAAGGCTTCCGGGCTTTGCATGATGGGTTAAAAGCCGCATTCGCCCGCAGGCTCATCCGCCCGGATGGCACTATTGCCAATAGCAGCCAGACTGGTTTTGCGCTGGCGTTTACCATGGGCCTGGTACCCGAGAACATGCGTGCAAAAATGACGCAACAATTTGTGGCCGACATTCAGCGGCGCGGCTGGCATCTGGCCACGGGCTTCATCGGAACTCCAAGACTCTTGCCGGCGCTGAATCTGGCCGGACGTGATGATGTGGCCTACAAACTGCTGTTCCAGGCCTCACTTCCATCCTGGCTGTATCAGGTGAAGACCGGCGGGTCCACCACCATGTGGGAACGATGGAACGGATGGAGCAAATCACAAGGCTTCGCTTCCATTGGAATGAATTCATTTAACCACTACGCTTTTGGCGCGGTCGGTCAGTATCTTTATAAAACCATTGCCGGTATAGAGCCTGGATCTGTCGGCTATCGGCATATTATTCTGCGGCCCACGCCGGGGCGCGGACTCAACTGGGCGCGTGCGGAATATGATTCCATCAGCGGAAAAATCGCCTGCGGATGGAAGTTGCGCCATGGAAGCCTGACGGTGGAGGTGGAAATTCCCGTGAATACGACCGCCCGACTGTTTCTTCCGACGGACAAGCCGGCGGAAGTTACGGAAAGCGGAAGGGATATTACCCGGGCCGATGGCGTTCACGTTGCGGCCGCGCACGGGCGGAAGATGGAATTGCATCTGCAATCAGGGCGCTACCGGTTCGCGAGCACCTGGAGTTTGCCGAAAGCATAAAAAGCCGCGAATGGATTATGGCGCAAGACTCCATCGGATTCTCTACTATTTGGAGTTCAGAGTTCAGAGTTCTTTGACCACCAGGCTGGCCAGACTGCTGCGCTCCGGTCGTTCCAGTGTCACATGGCCGACCAGGTCCGAATTTTTCAATTTTTCAATGGTAAAGGATAGACCATTGGAATTGGCATCCAGATAAGGATTGTCAATCTGTTCAGCATCTCCGGTGAGCACAATTTTGGTTCCTTCGCCGACCCGGCTGGCGATAGTTTTAATTTCGTGCGGGGTCAGGTTCTGGGCTTCATCCACAATCATGAATTGATGCGGAATGCTGCGGCCCCGGATATAGGTCAGGGCTTCCAGTACGACTTTTCCACCTTCAATAAGAGCCTTAAGCTTGGCTTCCGTGTTGGCGCTTTCCGCACTGTGCACGCGACGGTCGGCTAAAAGAAATTCCAGGTTGTCAAAAATAGGCTGCATCCAGGCGGCCATTTTTTCATCTTTACTGCCCGGCAGAAAACCGATGTCGCGACCCAGCGGCATAATCGGCCGCGCCACCAGCAGACGTTCGTAACGCTGGTCGTTGAAGCATTTGGTCATGCCCGCGGCCAGGGCCAGCAGCGTTTTACCGGTACCGGCTGTGCCCATAAGTGTAACCATCTGAATATCATCATCTAAAAGAAGGTCCAGCGCCATAATCTGCTGGAGGTTTCGCGGCAGAATACCGAAGCAGGCTTTTTTTGTGCGCGTCAGCGGAAGCACCGCATGAAGGGCCGTCACAAACCGCCCCAGACCGGTCTGGCTGGGGTCGGCGCTGTTTTTCAGAAGAACATATTCATTGGGATTCAACCGCGGATTCAACGCGGCTAAAACCGGATCGGCAATCTCCAGCCGCTTTTCCGAATAAAGCCGGTCAATCACCGCGCCGGGCACGGATAATTCCCGGTAGCCGGAATACAGTGTTTCGTAATCCACTTTTTGCGATTCAAAATCCTGTGTATCCAGTCCCAGGGCGTCGGATTTAATGCGGGCATTAATATCCTTGCTGATAAAAATCACCGGCTTGCCGGCCTGCTTGAGCCGCCAGGCCGAGGCAATAATGCGGTTGTCCGGAACGGCTTCGTTAAGCCCCGGAACCCGTCCGGATTCCATATCCACGCGAATGCAGCCGTTATGCCCGTTCCAATGAACACCTTTGGCCAGATGGCCCTTTTCCCGCAATTGATCCAGATGGCGAATCACCATGCGGGCATTGCGGCCGACATCATTGGAATCTTTTTTGAATTTATCCAGTTCTTCCAGAACGTCAAAAGGAATGACGACCTGATTATCGTCAAAAGAAAACAGAGAATTTGGATTGTGAAGCAAAACGCTGGTGTCCAGAACGAAATACTTCACAGCCGATTTGGCGTCTGCCATCACTGCATCTACCCCTGACCGCGTGTCATAAAACGGGCCACGCGGCACACCCGAACCACGGCCATACAGGCTGTGGCAGGCGATCAGTTCAGCCCACGGACCAGGTTACTCCCGGACCGCGTTGCCGCACCGTCACTCCTTATATCGACAATATCGCACCAACAGCGTCAAAGCAACGGCTGAATCACATGCGAATCGCCATCCGCCGCGGACAACGCATCCGCCGCAGGCGGCATCATACCGGGACTTGGGAATTCAAAAAGTCGATTTATTTCCGGCAGGTTAAGATTTTTAATTGCCTGGCGGTGGCAAATTCGGCGCAAGCCGCCTAAAGTGAATAGAGTTGCCATTGAAAGGGTGCTTGCCATGGAAACCTCCAATTCACAAAAAAATCCGGATAAGAGTGTCGCGGCAGGGCACAACTCTTGCGCAGCTGGTGGCGAAAGTTGCTCGGCTGAACACTGGAAAAGCCGCTCCGACGCCGACTGGCAAAAAGTCTTAACGCCCGAACAATTCAAAGTGGCCAGACAGGCTGGCACCGAACGGGCATTTACCGGCAAATACTGGGATACCAAAACGCCCGGACTTTACCGCTGCGCCTGCTGCGGACAGCCGCTATTTAAATCCGAAACAAAATTTGATTCCGGCACCGGTTGGCCCAGCTTTTACGCGCCAATTTCCGAAACCGCCGTGAGCCGGAATCAGGACCGTTCAATTTTTACCGTCCGCACGGAAGTTCGCTGCGGCCAGTGCGATGCGCACCTCGGACATGTATTTCCTGATGGCCCCCCACCCACCCACCTGCGCTATTGCATGAATTCCGCCGTGCTGGAACTTCTGCCGGAATAGGTTGAAAAATAATTGGCGATCATGCCGCGGACTTGACAATCATTTGACACTTTTCCGACGCGCGGGCATTGCCATGAGTGGCCGTTTGGCCGCGAATCATCCTAAATGCGCGCGGCATTGGCGCAGCGACGAATCTCAATGATAATCCCTGCATTCAGACAGTCGGGCGGTTTTGGCCGCCCCTGCAAAAATGCAGGATCATTTATCCGCGAAAAAGGGGTTCATCATGAAACGTTCATTCGCACGTGTTTGGGTGGTTGCGGCAATACTGTCCACCGCAATGATAGCCGGTTGCGCCCGCCAGCCAGCGCAAAATGCCCAAAATTCCACCTATTTTGGCCTTAGTGGACGAAACGTTCCGCAGCCGGATATGAGCATCATGCGCAATCAGGCGGCACTTGCCAGTCAGTTGGGCGTGAATCACTGACCGGTGATCTTGCCGGCGTTGGACCGTATG
>JAJZEY010000090.1 GCA_021805585.1 Planctomycetota bacterium | reverse complement strand
TTTGTGAAAACCGGGGGCCATAGTAAGGAATGACGGGAGTTTTGAGCGGGCGATAACAGTGGGCCGGAATCCGGGCCAGTCTATGGCGGAAAGTGACCGCAAAAGGCTGCAAGCCGAAAATGGTGATAGTGAGAAAAGCCTTGTTTTAAAGGCATGTGCAGTTACATGCAGAAATGTGCATAAGCTATGAACTGGCGTGCCAAGATTCAAACCGTCGCGGTTTTGCCCGGTATATCCAGGTCGATGTTTTCAGCCCGACGCGCGCCGTGCAGCCCACTCAAAAATAGCCTCTTGACAAACGGGGGCGCATGCGATATAGTTATGTCGCATAGACAGATTCTCGGATATTGCTTGGAGCACGCGTCAAATATTGCACCACAAATGCGGCCGCGGCGGAGGCTGGTGTGGACACAGCCCGGATACGGGCGATCATGCGGCGCGGCGCTGTCGGCGGCGCAAAACACGGCCGCGACTGGCTGGTGGAAACTGCCAGCCTGCACGCCTGGATGCGGAACCGGCGCAACGGGCGGCCGCCCGGAAAGCCTCGCCTGCCCAGAATGGAGGATTTATGACGCGATCTACTCCTACAGAGATTTGCGCTGGTTGTGCGCGCGAAATTCGGTCCCCAGAAATACCATGCGTCAATGCGGGCCGGGTGCTGTGCGGCCAGTGCGACAGCGCCCAACGGCTTGCCGCGCTCGGATCAGCGCCGCGGCCGGCACCCCGCGCCAATGCCGCGGTTGCTGTGCCGCGGTTTGCCGCCCTGCGGATCGCCGGCGGACTGCTTGCCGGGCTGGGGGCAGCCCAGGCAGTTGGCGGCGTCGCCGCGCTGGTCTGGGCCATGAGCATGCACGCCGGACATGGCGCGGAATTAGCGGCGATTACCGCGGCATCGATGATCGTGAGCGGCGTATTTTGCGCCGCTGTGGGCGAGGCGCTCCTGGCGATTCGCCACATCGCGAGGAATAGCTTCCAGGCTGTGGCGCTACTCAAGAGGGCTGGAACATGAAAAAGAGGCGCAGAAACCCTCCTGTTCATCCCCCCTGGAGAGCATGCACAAATGTGCGTTCGGGAGCCTGGCGGCTGTGGCCGCAGGTGTGGGCTGGTCGTGGCTGAATCGCCCAGGCCCAGACATGATTCTGTGGTCTTTCCCAGCGCTGGCCGCGGGTGCCTGGTCGCTGGCCGCAATCCTTGATATTTGTGAAAACCGGGGGCCATAGTAAGGAATGACGGGAGTTTTGAGCGGGCGATAACAGTGGGCCGGAATCCGGGCCAGTCTATGGCGGAAAGTGACCGCACAAGGCTGCAAGCCGAAAATGGTGAAAGCGAAAAAAGCCTTGTTTTACAGCTATGTGCGGATATATGCAGCAATGTGCATAAGGTAGATATGGGCGTGCCAAGATTCGAACTTGGGACCTCGTCATTATCAGTGACGCGCTCTAACCAACTGAGCTACACGCCCGCGACTGGCCTTTACCAAAGTGCTGGATGGGCAATTTTTGTGGCCCAACTTCAGCAGGTTTCATCTGGCATGGCAAAAACCAGAGCACGGTATCATGGCATTCCGCGGAGCTGATGTCAAGGCAAATTTGCGGACAATAATAAGGCCATGGGTAGGCCGATTTTATCCAGACGGTCGCTAAGCTGTAATTCAGCGATGTTATTTACCCATCAGGCCTACCGGCCTGTCGATGCCATTGGGGGACCAAATTGTGGCCGCTGGGTTTGCCGGGCGAGACGCCCGCCCCCCCAGAAGGCTGGGCGGCCGGACGCACGGCCCCCATAAAACTGGGGGGCGGGCGGGCGAACCGGCCCATCGGTGGCCGCGCATCTTGCGGTTTCGTGCGACTTTATTCATCCGAATCGGCACTGCCGCGGCTTCCACGGTACACGCCTGAATGCGCCAGATGCCATGTCAGCAACGGCCGCAGCACGAAAACGGCCGAAAGATAAATGCATCCGATTCCAATGGCCATAATCAGGCCAAGACTGGCAATTCCACGGTCGCGCGCCAGCGCCAGAAAGCCAAAACTGGAACAGGTGACAAATGCGCACAAAAGGAGTGCCCGCTCGCTGACATCCCATATCCGCCAGACCCGCCGCGGATTATGCCGCGTCTCCCGATACCGGTGCATCATGAACACGCCATATTCATGGCCCGCACCAATCAAAATGGGCATGGCGAAAAAGTTGGCGAAATTCCACTGCAAGCCCACGACGCCCATTAATCCAATCAGCATAGGCAGCCCAAGTGCCAGCACGCTGACGGTGGCCAGCGTCTGGCCGATATTGCGTAAATCCAGAAACACCAGAACAATCACCAGAACCAGCGCCAAAATTGTGGCCGATACAAACGCCCGGCGAATGGCACGTGTGGAATGAAACAACTGCACCGCAATGCCCGTCAGGTCCGCAGTGGATGCAACCAGCCCCCGCCGCGTCCGGTCGCCCTGCAGCGCCACTACAAAGTTATGCAGCGCCCGTTGATGCCACAAATCAAAACGTGGAGTTATATACAGTGCATATGTTCCATTGGCTGAAACATAGTGGGATCGGATGGACGCGGGTAACCGTGCAATATTCAGCGGTCCGGGCGACAACATGGCGGCGAGCGCATGCAATTCGGCCATAAACTTAAGTTGCCAATCCGCAAGCCGCCGGACGGTCTGTTTTTGAGCGACCGGCCCGTGCGTCATTCCCCAATGAATCAGCCTGGAAAACGCGTGCAGATTGCGGATCGCCGCCTGCCCGGCGGCGGTTTTGGCCAGTGCCGGTGAATCGGAAAAATGCGCGGCCAGGACATCGGCGGCGGTTGCAATTTCCACAAGCCCTCCGGGCGCGATCTTCCGCGGGGTCTGCCAATGAACGGCCGCTATCGCGGTGGTGTGTTGCGCCAGAAATCGTTGCTTTGCCTGCGCGTCCAGCAGGCTGCTGGTGGCCCGAATGGTGGTGCCGGCAATTAAGCTGTTCCGATTAAGCGTTTTGCGAATGGGTACCAATGCCGAAAGTGAATGCGAAAGCACCACCGCATACCAGGAGGGCATTTCATGAACCAGCTCCACGCTGGTCAGGCCGGGTGCCTGCAAAGCCAGCAGATTCGGATTGAATCCAATCCGCAAACCCAGGGGCAGCAGCGCAAGAAGCGTTCCGATCCACAGGATCGGGCCAATGAAATAATGCCAGCCGGCCACCGGGGCCGCGCGACGATCACTATAGCGAGCCGCGGCATGAACGCGCCGCAGCGGCGGGGGGAACAGCACCAGCAGCGCGGGCAGAACGGTATATCCCGCCAGAAGACACAGCAGCAGGCCGCCACCGCCAATAATCCCCAGTTCCGCATCTCCGCGGAAACGGGTTAACGTGGCCACAAAAAAGGCCCCTGCGGCTCCCAGGCATGCGGTAATCACCGGCGGGCTGACATACCGAAAAACGCGCGCCCAGATGGCGATATTTCGTTCATAGCGTTTGGCTTCGCGCCGGTAGCGGATCAGAATCTGAATCAGGTAATCCATTCCGATGCCAATAAGTGCAATCACAAAGATAGTCGAAAGCAGGTTAAGGCGGCCTATCGTCAGGGTGGCGTAGCCAAATGTCCAGGCGATTGCGATGGAAAGCGAAAAGGCAGCAAAAAAAGCCAGTCGCACCGAACGCAGCATAATCACAAGGCCCAGAAATACGACAATCATGGCGACAATTTCCGCCCAGTTGGTGTCCTGCGTGGTGATGCGCATTTCATCCGCTGAAAGCACCGGGCGACCGGTTAAACCAACGCGAAACAATGCCGAAAATGGTGCAGCCGCCGCCTTCATCGCCGCGTGTATTTTGACCAGCGGGGCGGAAACGGCGGCCAGGGAATCGAACGTAAATTTCGGATAGACTTTAATCAGCAGAATATGATGCCGCGGGTTATCCGCCGGATGAATATAGTAATAACCAAATGCCGCCGGCGTCTGTTCCACGGCCGGGCCAAGTGTTGAAATGTCCGGCATGGGGATTTTTGTTGGGCCGGCCGTCGGCTGCCGCAAAGTCGCGACCCAGGTGTGGCAAAGCTGTGTCACAAATGCGGCGGTTTGGGTATCAGGCGGTTCGGCGGCCGCACCGCGCAGAAACCTGGCCATGCGGCTTTTTCCCAGCAGCCTGGTGAGAAACGTGGGGCGAGATCCCCAAAGTGTAAAAAGCGGCGCAAGTTTTCCGGAAAATGCCGCGGCTTGCTTCACCTGCCCCCACCGGGCGAACAGCAGCGACTGGGAACCGAGCTGTTTTAACGGCACGCGGTCATCCACGGATGCCACACTGTTGTGCAACGCGCGCAACCGCCCGGTTATCGCATTGGCCAACGCGATCCATTGGGCGGTGGTCGGCTGATGCGCAGGGGCTTTGGGCTGCACCACAATAAAGGCGGCCTCATTTTCCGGAAACTCGTGAATAAATGACAAATACTTGTGGAAAAAAGGAACTTTGGGCGAAAAAAGTTTGTTTTCGTCAGTGGATACGCGCAGATACCGCGCGGCAAACAAAGCCGAAACACCCGCAAGAACAATTCCGATTATCAGAACTGTTCGCGGGTAACGAATCAGTCGCAGGGAATGTTTAAGAATTTTTCGATGCGTCATCTGCATGAATCCGGATTGTCGCA
>JAJZEY010000186.1 GCA_021805585.1 Planctomycetota bacterium | reverse complement strand
GCGTACCACGGCCACACTCGTACCACGGCGGATATTGGTATTTGGATAAGAGCCGCTCCGGATAACGCCCGCCGCACCATGGAGGCACTGGAGAACTTCGGCTTCGGCGGGTCGGGTGCGTCTGGACAAATGTTTTTAATACCGGGCCGTGTGGTGCGCATGGGCGTGCCCCCCCTGCGGATTGAGCTTTTGACGAGCATCAGCGGCGTGGATTTTGAGGCATGTTATTCCCAGCGAATGAAGGCGACCATCGACACAGTTCCCGTAAACGTTATTTCAAAGGCGGATATTCTTATAAATAAGCGGGCTGCCGGAAGAGCAAAGGACCTTGCGGATATCGAGCAATTGCTATGAAATATAAGCGGGCCGCATCGGGCACCTTCTGGAGCTTCGCGCGGGTGCGGGGGGCGGGAATCATGGGTACGGATTGTGACCGTCGGGGGCGGTGGCTAACAACACAAAGTGCGGTAGACTGCACTGGCTGCATTGGAGTCCGGCACCACACTTTTTCGCGCGGGCGCTCGGCGGGTCATGACTGCCTTTGGCGGCACCTGGCGTGTGATTCAGGCCATGGATTCCCTGGGCGCGTCCAGAGCCTTTACCTGCAAATATCGCAGTATCAGATGAGAATATTTCCCTCGGAACATCACCAGGCGGTGGGCTGGCAACGGAACTTCAGGTTCCAAATGCCGGGCCATAGCCGCAGGCGGTAACCCGCAGGCCGCCGCGTGATGGGGCATATCTGAAATGTGGTCTTTATCTTGCCGGGCGAAGGGTCAGTGCGTTTCCGGGGTTGCCGGTTACTGCCGCCAAAGCGGATCGTCGGCGTCAATCGAAAGAATCGAACGCTGTGCCCGGTCGCTCATCAGTGGCCAGCGCATGTGACGTACGGAAATCGTTTCCATCAGTCCGCGGCCCATAAGACGTCGCTGGTCACGGTTTTGCAGTTGAATGGAGCAGTTGCTTCGCACACTCCAGGGAGTCGATTCCAAGGCCGTTTCATGATGAATCAGCAGTTCCACATTGTTGCCGCGGGCATCACCGCCGTGCATGTCCAGTGTGGCCGGGTAACCCACCAGTGAACCGCTTGTGCGCGTTGAAACAAAATCCGTTTCCGGATGTTCAATGACCACCGGATCGGTTCCCGCCTGATAAATCGCGACCGAATTGGTTGACTGTCTATTGCGTCGGATACCGTCGGCGGCGTTCCAGATAACCGCCCAGTCTTCACCAAGCACGCGTCCGCGGCTGATGGACCGAATGTCGCGCATCATGCCTGATCCACCAAAATAATGGTCATGGTAGCCCAACCCCTGCATCGGCATATCCACCAGCATAATGTCATCTGATGCGCTGATATGCTGCAGCCGACCGTTCACTTTGCAGTGCGGGGCGCTGACAATCCACGAATGTTCAACGCCATCCTCCGCCGGTGGCCGCAGCGGCTGAATCAGCGGCGTGTGGTTAAAAGTCGGTTGAAACGTCAATTCCACCAGAAGAAACTGGTTGTGACGGTGGCGCGGCAATAACAGCGTCGGATCCATCGGATACCCGCGTGCCACAAGGCCCACACTGCCATCCTGACGCAACGTAATGCGATTGGGGCCGACCGCGATTTCCGGACTGCCGCGATCACCTTTGAACGACCCGGGCGGGTACAGATTCAGCGATCGCACCAGACATCGACCACCTTGGAAAAGCGAAATTGCCGCCGCCGGATAAAAACCCGGCAGGGCCTGTTCGCGGACGGATGAAAGCTGATGATGTTTTTTGGATCGGTAGTAGCGCTGGAGTTCCCGCAAGTATCGTGGATGAATCGGCAGGCCGTCATAAAGGTCAATGGAAACACCGTTGCCGACGGCATCCATTGCATCAAAATGCCAGCATTCATAGGCTCCGGGTGTGCGAAGCTGCCGCCACCCGTTTTGTTCCCAACGTGCCGCCAAACTCGCGGCGGCCAGGCCCGCAATTCCGGCATTCGAACCAGCTTTGGATCCGGAGCCGGAATTCGATGCAGGCCGATTATCCGCCGCGGCAAGTCCCACGGTTCCGGCGGCGGAGTAAGAATATCTATCTTGTTTTAACATGATGGTCATGCGCCAAAAAGGTGTCTTTCAAAATCTCGATCGCTGGGTGTCCGGTGAAAAGTGGTCGTTGCACATCTGCAACAGCCGCCGGACGACTCCATTTGAAACATCAGAAGTCTTATCGGCACGAGTGGAATATGAGTTTAGACGTTATTCGATAAAAATGGAAGCGCTCCCGAAATAACCACCAAACGGAGCATTTTTCGCATCCAAGTGACCGATAACCATAGCCCGGCAACGTCTCATCCACAACTGAGTATAGCATTATCATTATAATGTTTATATAGCGAGTTAACCCTGTTAGGTCGTTATAAGGGGGGCTGTCCGTTTTTATCGGGAAGATCACCAAATGGTGGTTCGCCGGTGTTCTTTGTGTTTTTTGTACCTATCGGGCGTCCCAGCCTGGCAATGTCATCAGGAGGCCGGCATTGTGGCCGTCGCCCGACAATCGTCGGCGGCGGAGCCGGAATGACATGACTTTCCTGCAGGAGCCCCGTCCATCTATGCAATATTTTCACTTCCCGATAAAAACGGGCACATCCGAATAAACGTCGCATGGTTGGCGGTGTTGACTATATCCGCTCGGCTTTTTTCGAATGCTTTTCGGGCAGCCGCCCGAGCAGGCGCAGCAGGCCATCAAGAATCGTCAGCGGATGGGGCGGACAACCGGGGATAAAGAGGTCTACTGGTAACAAGGCCGATGCGCCGTTCAGAACTTCGGGGTGGTTGATATAGGGGCCGCCGGAAATGGCACATGCCCCCACGGCAATGACAATTTTCGGTTCGGGCATGGCATCCCAGGTCTTTTTGACCGCCAATTCCATGTTGCGGCTCAGCGCCCCGGTCATGAGCAGGGCATCGGCATGTCGCGGCGAGGCGACAAAATCTATGCCGAATCGCTGCATATCCCAGCCTATGGTGCCCAGCACGTTCACATCCGCCTCGCACGCGTTACAGCCGCCGGCGCTGACGACTCGAATTTTCAGAGACCGTCCCAGCAGCTTCTTCAGGCAGCCATCAAGTTCCCCGGCCGCCAGCAGGTTCTGTTGCGGCGTGAGTAACAGATGTTGCCGCTGCCGCACAGCCAGGACATGGTTTTGCGTAAAACGAATGGCATCTTCCGGGCACGCATCCGTGCATGCGGTGCAAAAAAGACATCGCCCCATGTCGAGTTGCGGTCCGACGGTCAGGTCAATGGCGTCGGTTGGACAGCTTTTAGCGCATGCATCGCAGCCGGCGGCGCACTTGTCTGGATCAATCACCGGCAGACCGCGAAAGCGGGGCGGCAGCGGCGGTGGCGCGGCATCCGGATAGCCAATCGTCTGATGCCCCTGGGAAAGTCTGGCAAGTAAAATATCCAGCATATAGGGTCGTCCAATTCCATTTTCTTTTCAAGAGCCGCCGAATGGGCAGCCAACGATTTATAAATCATGTCCGCAATAGGATAAATTAAAACTCTTATTGCAAAGCGGAAAATCGGAAATTTCCTCACCGCGAAGGGCCAGTCCCACCGCGGGCCAATTGTGAAACGAAGGATCCACCACCTTGTAATGCGTCAGTCTTCCTGCGGAATCCGTACAGGCGGTGTGGCAAATTTCCCCCCGCCAGCCTTCCACCATCGAAACGGCGATACAGTTTGGATCCAGCGGCCCGACCGGCGACCGAATATCCCCCGGAGGCAGGTTGTGCAGTTGCCCGGTAATGAATTCAATAGAGCGTTGCACTTCAAGCCAACGTACATAAGTACGCGCAAACACATCTCCACTATGCCATGTAGTGGTCGGTATATGGCTGAAACGGAACTGGCCGGTTGGATGATCCTGCCGCGCATCCCGCGGCAACCCGCAGGCCCGCGCCATCGGCCCCACCAGGCCAAGTTCAACCGCGGTCCGCGGCTCCAGGGTTCCGGTATCTTCCAGACGGGCCATGACCGATGGCGAATTCCACAGCAGTTCCACGGCCTGCCGCGTCTGTGTGCCGCTGACGCCCAGACGGTTTTCCAGCCGCTCGATCAGAGCCATATCCACATCAAATTGCACGCCGCCCGGGCAGAGCAGATCGCGACCGAAGCGATTGCCGCACAACATTGCCGTCAGGTTCAAATATTCGCCGCGGAGCCGGCCGCAGTGCGACGCTGTTGGCAAAAAGCCTATATCTCCGCTGATCGCACTTAAGTCACCGACATGGTTTGCCAGCCGTTCAAGCTCCAGAGCAATTGCACGCAGGCTTTGCGCCCGGGCGGATTTTTGAGTGTGGGACAGGGCTTCAATAATCTGGCACCAGGCGGTGGCGTGGCCAATCGTGGTATCACCGCAAAGGGTTTGGGCATACCGCAGGCCGCGTTTATCCGGGCCGGAAACCAGTGCCCGTTCCACCCCACGATGCTGATAACCAAGGGAAATTTCAAGATTAAATATTTCCTCGCCATGGCATTGAAAGCGGAAATGGCCGGGTTCAATGACACCCGCGTGAACCGGTCCGACCGCAACTTCATGTACCTGGGCACCGTCCACCTGATAAAAATCCATCACACCGCATGGTGTGGCTGCGGCCGACGGGCCG
>JAJZEY010000030.1 GCA_021805585.1 Planctomycetota bacterium | reverse complement strand
CGGTGGCCCGCCGCCAGGGCAATGGCCCGCGCTGCGTCGTCACAATAAATGGATTGCTTTAAGCCGTTGCCATCGCCGCAAACCACTATCGGCAAGCCGCGGCGGAGCCGTTCAATGCAGCCGCCCGCCGGCCCAAGATTATCCAAAAGCACCGCACCAGGACCGAAGGTCTGACCAAGGCGAAAAATGGTCACGTTCATGCGTCCGCTGCGCTGGGCTTCCATGAATATGCGTTCACCGGAAAGTTTTTCTTTCGCCGCCGAGCTTATCGGTATCGGAATCTGTCCTTCGGTGGTGGGAAGAACCGTTTGGGTGTTGCCATAGACAGCGGCAGTGGAACAGTAAATAAAATGGCCGGTTCTGCCGGTGAAGACGCGCTGGTCGCATTGCGCCTGCGCGGTGGTGGAACAGACCATGTCAATCACCACGTCGTAATCGCGACCGGAAAGCAATTGCTGAAATTCCCCCAGATTATTCCGGTCGCCCTTTATGAACTCCACCGGCACTTCCGAACTGCCGCCGGTTTTTCCGCGGTTAAATATGGTGACATGATTGCCCTGCTGCGCCAGGGCACCGACCACCGGTCGGGAAACCAAACCTGTACCACCAATAACCAGAATTTTCACGCAACATCCTTATCACAATTGTACTCACGCTCTTAAAATCCGGACATCCGGATCAGGTTCCGCTTCGTGGCGGCGGGTCAGCAAAACCCCGAGGCCGATTTTTGCGACGAAGCTCCGCTTTTACAACGCCCCGGTCAGCCGTCTGATGCACCGACCGGTGAACGAAGTATATCGCGCATCGCACGTCTTTAGTTGGGCGCTTCGGGAAATACACCTGAATCCCAAACGCTATCGCTGTCGCCGGAAGTCCCGGGTCAACCGGTATTGCGGTCGCATATTCAGTCCTTTTCCGGCCATGCGCATGGCAAAAAACGCCGCTATGGAAAGGGCGGCACAGAGGGCAATGAACAGCGCAGCCTTGGTCTGCCCGTTGGCCAGCAACAAAGCCCCATCATAAAGAAACAGAAAAAACATACCCGCCAGAATAATACGCTGGCCCTGTTTTCGGCGGTTGGGTTTGGGTTTGAAATATCGGAAGCCGGCCCAAAGTAGAAACGCCAGCATGACCATGCCCGGCCCCGCCGCCAGCATCAATAACCAATGGTTCCATAAACCATTCCACGCCATCCAGATCAGCATGGTGCCATTGATAATCAGGAGCGCCGAACCGGCGATTGCCAGGTCATAAAGTTTTAAACGTGGCCGCTTGGATTCCATGTAATAGGCCAGCAGGCTGGCCACGGTAATATGGGTGAATAAAAACATGGCCAAAAGCAGAAAATCGCTTTCGGGCCGCGCCACCAGGCTGTTGGCTGCGCGTATGAGTCCCAGCGTGATAACTCCAACCGACCCTAAAAATTTGGCCACGGCGTTATAAAACAGGATTAGTGCGGCTGTCACGATCGCCATCAACAGCGATAGCGGTACCAGAAAGCCGGTCTGATACATTGCGAGCATCGCGGCCGAAAACAAAGCGCCAAGCAGACAAAATAGACTTAATACGATTGCCGCCGCGGGCGAAATCCGGCCGCTTGGCAGCGCCCGCCAGGGTGCAAAAAGGCGATCGCGCCGAATATCCAGAAGGTCATTAAGCGACATTCCAAAACAGTAAAGAAGGAACGATACCGCCGCCGTTAATAGAAGTTCCGCCACCAGATGCGGCGGGGCAGGCTGCCCCGGAATCCGCAGCAGTAGCAATGTCCAGGCGTCGGCCACCGCCGTGAAGGCCAGGGCGACCCGTGTCACCTGAAATACGGCCAGCAATCTGGACATTGGACTCCTGACGGCATTAAGGGCGTCATCTTGCATCAGCGGATGTTTCGTTCGCATTGCCGGTGGCAATGGCGGAATCTTCGGCTGGCTGCCGACTGCAATGCAAGCCGCCGGGCCTCGCACGCTTTGGGGAAATTGTAACGGCACACGCGGAATGCAACCAATTAAATACAAATTAGACGCGGTCGGCCGCGGGCGACGGAATCTGTGAATCCGGTCATCTCCTGGCCAAACACCGCTGATTAAATGGCCCTTTGGCCCGGCAACGTTACCCGCGCGGCGCCAATACTCCCTTGCGGATGCCGCGGTCCTGCCGCAAATCGAACTTCTCGACATGTTTTTCGCATTCACGACGCATTGACCTGACCGTCCTATAGCCTTAAACTCATACCTTGAGTTGGCGCGGGTTACAGGATGGCGGGCGTGGACGGCGGTATGGCGAGCATTCACCGGCCAGGTTTTGGAGCAGGCCCGTGGTAACTGCGAGGGGTCCGGGGGCAGGGTCAGGAAAGGGTTAAGTTCGGATGACGTCAATCGTGGGTTTTATGTTCAACACCCTCTATTTGCTCGCGCTCGGCGTGCTGACGGTTTATGGTGTTCATCGCTATTGGCAGGTCGTACTGTATTACAGGAAATCGGGCAATAAACCGCTGCCTGCGGCCCGGTTTGCCGATTGGCCCACCATCACGGTTCAATTACCACTGTTTAACGAACGGTTTGTTGCAGCGCGTGTCATTGAAGCCGCATGTCAAATGGATTATCCGCGACACCTTCTCCAGGTACAGGTGCTCGATGACTCCACAGACGATTCAGCCGATATTGCCCGCGAAACATGTCATAAAATGGCCAACGCAGGTCATAATGTTGAATACATACATCGGAGCAACCGGCAGGGATACAAGGCTGGTGCGCTGGAAAATGGCCTGGCCACGGCCACCGGTGAATTCATCGCTATTTTCGATGCCGACTTCGTTCCCCAGCCTCGGATGTTGAAAAATACCATCCAATATTTCACCGATCCGGCGGTCGGTTGCGTGCAGACCAGATGGGAACATTTAAACCGCTGGCATTCCTTGCTTACCCGCTGTCAGGCCATCTTTCTGGATGGTCATTTTGTGATCGAACACGCCGCCCGCAGCCGAAGCGGTCGATTCATTAACTTCAATGGCACCGGCGGTATATGGCGTAAAACATCCATCGCATCGGCGGGCGGCTGGCAGCATGATACCCTGACCGAAGACATGGACCTTTCCTATCGCGCGCAGATGGCCGGATGGCGCATCATCTTTCTATCTGAAGAAACATCGCCGGCGGAACTGCCGCCGGAAATCGCGGCCTTCAAACAACAACAGCACCGTTGGGCCAAAGGACACGCACAAACCGCGGTTAAAATTCTTCCCCGTCTGCTGGCGTCTCCCCTGCCGCTGAAGGTTAAGATGGAAGCGCTTTTTCATCTATCGGCAGGTGCCGCCTATCCGCTGGCGGTGTTGCTTTCAATTCTGGTTTTTCCGACATTTTATTTCGGCGGACCAAGCATCTTGTCGCCGCAATCACCCGTTCTGTGGGTTACACTCATGTGCCTGTTTGCGGTTCTGACGCTTTCCGCCAGCACGTTTTATGTGGTGGCGCAGCGGGAAATTAAGCAGCATTGGGTGCGCTGCATTTTTCTGGTACCACTGCTTATGGCCGTGGGAACGGGCATAAGCCTGGGCAATGCGCTGGCGGTTTTGCAAGGGCTTTTTGGCCATCAAAGCGAATTTGTCCGTACGCCAAAATATGGAATTGACGCCGGCGAAAACCGCGACGCCTGGAAAGCCCGCGCTGTAAAATTCAAGCGAAAAGCCAATTGGCTGGCCTATGTGGAAATTTTGCTGGCGCTGTATCTGTTGATTTGCATAGGCATTTCCATAGCCACCGAGCGGGCCATGCTCTGCATTCCATTTCTGATTATTTTCATGTCCGGCTATCTGTATGTCGGGTTTCTTTCGTTTCACAGCCAGTGGCTTGGCAACCGACCGGTGGTGGAAAATATAGCGCTGCCGGTCGCGGCCTGAACCTGAAATGCGGGAAAGGCGTATAGTTTCTTGAAGGCTGCGGGTGCCTTCCGCCGCAGGTTTTAACCTCCAGTCCGTTCAGCTTTTTCAGGAGTCATCGCCATGTTTAAGTACTCGTTTAAATCACGCTTTTCCGGATATGCCCGAATCAGTGCGGCTCTGTCGCTGCTGATGGTCGCAATACTGATTACAATAAACCTGGTCGGTGGCGGTTGTGCCAAAGCTCAAACCGCTCCTGCGCCCGCACCAGCCGCCGCGGCGGGTTCGCTGCCACCGGTTTATATACACATGAACGGCTTTAACGCATTCGTTGAATCGGTGGTGGCCGTGCGTCCGGGCCAGCCGGTCATTTTTGTGGATGAGGATACCGGTGCGCACACCATTCAGGGTTACAATCCCGCGACCGGTAAACCGACAAAGCTTTTTGGGATGGTCCTTGGAACCAAGGGGCCGGGGCATAAAATTTCCACATTCACCTATGTACCGAAAACACCCGGCATTCATTTTTATTACTGCACCATGCACGCCATGCTGGAAAAGGTCTATCACAACACCGTTCAGCCGGCCCATCGGCCGACCGCCCATGGATTTGCCGGTGCGATGGCTGGGGAAATTATCGTCACTAAAGATGCCTCTCTGCTGGCGCAAAATCCGGCGACTTGTGGCAAAAAGATTCTTACCGATTATTTCGGAGGATAATTCTTATCCCAAACCGGGTGCAAGCCTTGGGTAGCCCGCTGCATTTTTTTAGCGGCGGTTGCCCCGGCGAAAATGG
>JAJZEY010000143.1 GCA_021805585.1 Planctomycetota bacterium | reverse complement strand
GTTATTTTCCGCCGGGTCCATGCTGCAGGTGCTGTAAACCAGTACGCCGCCCGGGATCACGAGTTCCGCCGCCTGCTGAAGCAATTTCAATTGATCCAGTCGCAAAGCCGGTACATTTAACGATGGCCAGCGCCACCGAGCCTGCACTCTACGGGCCAGAACGCCGGTGTTGGAGCAGGGCACATCCACCAGTGCGGCGTTAAATTTGGCTTTTTCGCCAAGCAGGGCGGCCTTTCGCGGTTCAATATTCAAGGCCTGCATCTGGCGGGCACGTTCCAGAAGCTGGTCAAGTTTGGCACCATCAATATCGCTGGCGATAATTTTAGCGTTGGGAATCGCTCGCGAAAGCTGCATCGTTTTGGTTCCCAGACCGGCGCACAAATCCAGAATTTGCGGGGTACCTGACGGTTGCCCGGCCGTTGTTGTCAGAAGTTTGGCCAAAATGCCGGCCGCTTTTCCGGCGGTGGGGTCTTGTGGAGAAAGAAAGCCGATGGCGATTTCCCTGGCCAACGCGGGAGACCAGCCATGGATAGCCAGGTAATATCCTTTTTGTTTATGTGCCAGCAGGCCAAGGCCCGGCGGCGGTGTATATTCCGGATCATCCGCCCGTAAGGCGATAACCGGACGGGCGTTGTTGGCGATTAAAACAGGTACGACCGCGGCGGAATCCATCCAGGTGAAGATTGCCCGTACCAGCATCAGCGGATGGCTGGTGGCCAGTGCAAGGTGGCCGGGCAAATCTGTTTTAGGATCTGGAAAAACGGGCTTAGCCAGCCGCACCTGCCGGTGAAAATCCAGCGGAAATGTATTCGCGGCCAAGCTGCCGCGGTCCTCAATTTCCACCAGCAACCGTTGCGCCGCCCGCAGAACAGCGTTGATCAGCCCCCCCGCGCGAACGGCGGATGGATAGATGCGGGCGAGTTCAACGGTGGTGTCAATGGCGGCGTAGTCGGCAATGCCATCACAAATCAGAAGCTGATACATGCCCAGGAGCAAAAGTGTCTGGACATAGGGATCCAGCCGGTCAAATGGCCGGTCCAGCAGCGACTGGGACACGCATTGGAGCGTGGTACGCCAGCGAATGACACCATGAATAAGGTCAAACGCCAACGCCCGATCGCCGGGCTGGAGCTTCTCCCAAATGGGTGCATCGTGCGATGGAATTAATGGCGGAGAAGCAAGTTTCCGCCAGGCAATCAGTACTTCAACGGCTCGGCCGCGGGCAGTAGTTCGCATGGCAGTATCATAATCTAAAATGCCCTTTAAGGGGAAACACCGTATGTTTACGTAACGACGGTTGGCAGCGGATGAATGGCTCGTAATTTGGCCCGATTCCCGCATTTCACCGGTTTGGGCCTGTTGCCGGCCTGTGGCAAATATTTCCGGATTGATAGCCGGAGTGATAATCGGATTGCAGGCGGCGTGATGCGCGTCATTAAATGCGCAACCGCATTTAAACGATGCCCAATATCCGCCCGGCGGTAAGGTTAACCGGGGTTGTAAAATTTAATCGCGTATTTTCGCCGTCGGCATGTATTGTGCATGGAATTGCCGCCCCGTCAATTGTTGCTTTTTTGGCTGGCATGTTCACCAGCAGGCTGCGGAATTTTAGAGTGCCGCCAACGCAGGCCACGTTCAGCGATGTGCCGCGGCGTGCCAGGCGGCCAAAGCCGCCGCGGACCGCCCATGGCGCATGGAAATCTCCGGAAGCCTGGGGGGCCAGCGTCAGTGTTTCAGCCGGAAAATCGGGCTTAAAGCCTGTGGCGGCCAGCAGCACGGCCCAACTGCTCATGGGGCGGGAATAATGGCTGCCACATTCAACATGATTCCACGGCATGCCCGCCCGCAGATAGCGTTCATGCACCGCCCGCACAAGTTTTTCACCGCGCTCAAATTGGCCATGGTCCATCAGGAAGGAAGCGAAAGCGAATTCAATGCCCGACCAGACTCCGCCGGCCTGAAGGTTTTCCAGCACCAGCAGCGACTTTCCGCCCCTTGGCGCGGAAGCATTTCGCAGTCCGGTTGCGGGACTGAAATTGTTTTTCCAGATGCTTTCCAGTGCCGCGCTCAGGTGGGCTTTGGAAATGGCCGTCGGCAGACCGATCAGATGGCCGAACCAGATGCCGCTAATCTGATCGCTCATGCACATCTCATCCCGGCGGGCACCTTCCACCCACAGGCTGTAGTATTGGCCATTAAACAACAACCGGTCAAAGGCGGCGGCGGCTTTTTCTAACTGAGCGGCCCATTCCGCGGTATGGTGTGGGTGCCCCAAGGCTGCGGAGATGCGGCTGGCCGCGGCCAACGCCCCGATCCACAAAGAACAAATATAGGAAGGTGATCCGCGCAATCCCCACTGGTCATAGGTCTGAAAACCGCAATTGGAATTGGGCAGCCCGCCTTGGTTGGTGTCCAGCGACGCGGTGAATTCCATGGCTTTAAGGACATGCGGCCACATGTCTTGAAGATAGGACCGATCCGCCGACCAGAGAAAATCGCGCAGCACCATCATGACAAACTGAGGGTTCATATCCACGCGGCCCCAGCCGTTCTGGTCTATGTGATGAAAGTCGCCATCATAGGTGTGGGGGACCTGGCCATTGGGTTTCTGAAATTGCAGCATGTGCCGCATCTGTCCGAGTTTAAGTTCGGGAAACAGCGCGACGATGGAAAAGCTGGCATCAAATTCGACATCCATGGTGCTTTGGCCGCAGCAGCCCAGCCCCTCCCAGATGGAATAATGTCCCGCCTTGTCCCACCATGTGTTGGTGACGGCTGTCCCCAGGTGGCTTGACCAGGCGAACGCCATTGGGGCACCCAGGGAAGTATCCGCCAGTGTGCTTGCAAAAGTCTCTGTAGTGGCCCGATGTGCGGCATAATTCCCACTAAGAAATTTACTCACGCCCAGCGCATCGTTAAACCAATTTGTGTAATTGTGTCCCATGTCCTGGCCATATTTGCTGAAGTGATGCGGAAAATACCAGGCCAGCGTAAAACGGATTTCCCGCGTTTCGCCGGGTTCTAATTCGATTGTTGTGGCCAAAGCCCCGCTTCCCCATGTGGAATGGGCGCGGTCTATTCCGGCCAGGCGTGTCATGTTGTCCGCAATTTCCCGCAGGATTTCACGCTTTCCAGCGACGGTTGCCATGCCGTGTGGATCGGCCATTCGGGCGTCGGAAATAATGCGGCCAAGCAGCGCATCTTTGGATAATTCCGCCAGCCAGTGTTCGGCGTTTGCCTCTGAAAGGCCGGCAATCTGTTCGTTTATCAGGGTAAATGCCTGTGCCGGATCATGGCTGGCTGTGGAATCGGGCAGTTGGCCGGTATTGAAGAACCGCCCAAGCATATCCACCAGCATGTAATTCAGCCGCGGCGTATTCCATTTGAATGGACCGGCTGAAGTATATTGCGGATAAGTGCCGGTAATAAAAGTGGTTTTGCCGCGCGGGCCATTTTCGGGATCGGTCAAAGAAAGGCACATGCTTCCAATGGCGGTTTTGCTTTCGCCGCCCGCACCTGTCCGCATCAGCAAGCGGGTCGTTTTGCCGGCGAATTCAACTGAATTGTGCAATTCTCGCTGGTGATAGCCTGCCGCCAGCGGATTATCCAACAAGGAAAGCAAACTGACGGAAACCGCTTTGCGGGAAATATTTTCCAGCGTAAAAACAAAATGAAACCCCGGCGTGCCGCTGGATTTGGCATCGCCCGGAATAAAAGGTGAAAACGCCGCCGCGCTGACACGCACGGGCAATTGGTTGTCTATATACCGCAGGCCGGTCATGGGGAACCAGGCGTCATATTCGATGGCCTGAACATCCTGCACATATCCCAGCGAATACAAATTGTTTTCACTGGGGCGAAGATACAGACGCCGCATCTGGGTTTCTTTGGGATCATCGGTTGCCGTACGCAAAAGAAATTGCAGCGACTGTGGCCCAAAAGGCGGTTGTCCGGCCTGCCCTTGCGGCAGTTGGCCGGCCCATGCGCCGGCGTTGAAAATCAGCCAATCGTAAAAACAGCCATCGGGGCGAATATCCACATACCCGGTTCCAATTCCACCCAGTGGTGCGCCGGAAGCCGTGGCGATGGTCTGGGAAATATGCAGTACGCCGGCGGCGTCGGCGTCGGCTGGCTGACTGGCTGTTGCCCCCATGCTGTCGCGGGTTACGCGAACCCGATGCGGCGGCACAGGCTGGATTGTGTCGTTAACGCCCGGCAGAGTGGTCGCCGCCAGCGCGGCGGAAGTGGCCTGCAGAAATCCGCGGCGTGAAACGGACTCTGGGAGGGGTTGATCTGAGGCCATGGACTGCCTTTCTATTTTCAAATGCAAGGTCGGTTGGTGGTTTAGTACCCAACACTCGCCGGTCTGGACCGCGTTTCAGCCAGCTCCGAATAATTCATCGTAAATTCGATTCTGTGAATTGGCAAATGATCGCTTTGTCGCCAGCGCTTTAGCCGCTAGAATAGCGGGATTAAGGAGTTGTACGGAATGCTGGATATTCCCAAAATTGAACGTTTTACACAAATGACCGAAGCGGACCCGCAAAACGACTTGGGTTTTTTCTCTTTGGGCAAGGCTCTGGTCGATGGCGATGAATTTCGCCAGGCAATCCCGCCATTGATGACGGCATTAAAACTCAATCCGTCGCTTTCCCCCGCCTACGTTCTGTTGGCCGAGGCCCAG
>JAJZEY010000064.1 GCA_021805585.1 Planctomycetota bacterium | reverse complement strand
TTATTCGCGACCTGGCGACTGGAATGGAACGCGATTCCCGCATCACCTGGTACCGCATTGAAAGCGAAAATTTTGAATCCATTCATAATCACAACGCCTACGCCCAAATTGACAGAACCAAAAACTGACCGCCGGGCCGGCGACGCAAGGGTCCTGTGATTTCTCTTAAAATCGGAATTGAGGTTATACTTTCCAGCGGTGGTAAGCCCTGGAAATTAAGACCGGCATTTGGTCGTACTCTATTGATCCGTCGAATCCGGACCGGCTGCGAATATTCCTAAGTCGTCAGACCACCGCCACTATTTGGCCCAAAATAGATTACGACGGACAGATCATATTAAAGCAGATTTAATATTGGACCCCTGTTGACCGAGCACACGACGACTACACAGCGCTGTGCCCAGCAACAGTCGCAACGCACACTCAACTCAATAAAATGCATAAAGGGGTAATATCATGGCGCTCGTGCAATCTGTCGCAATCCCTGCGCAAGCCTCTGAACGGGCGCGGACGGAGGCCTTATCATTTAATACCATCGCCGGCACACCGGAATTCGCATTTCAGTCGCTGGGCATTCCGCCATTCAATCGCGATTCCGGCAGCCCGGCGGCTGACCGGCGCCGAGGGTGCCGCATGGCTGGCTGCGCGCTGTTCAGAAGAAACAGTGATCGAATTATTGGATCTTGTAGCCCTTAAGCTTAGTGAAATTGGACAGCTGGCAACATCGTTTCGCAGGGCGCAGATGTGTTGACAATTACCGCAGGTGAAATCAGGACAAGGGGGGTTCAGCTTCTGGAAGACCGGGAATTTGCGGCCCATATTGCCTTTCCCAACGCCTATCGCCGATAAAACCTCCTCCGGGCGGGAAAAAGTCCGTCGAACGTCGTCCATTTAATCGCCCCAATACTGATTTGCTGGAATAACATTCCGCCGACAACGTTATATGAATCGCCTGCAACGGCCCGCCGGTCGTGAATTAATAACATTGAAAGGCTTTTTGTGCTCAGCCTTTGGAGATACCGTTTATTCCATGCCAAAGATACCCATACACACGTTTCATTATTCCTTTATGCCGAAGCGCCTTATAAGCCGCGTTGCCATGCTGTTCTGCTGCGCCCTGGCGTTGCTTTCGGCCGCGTGTACCACGCTGCGCGTCACCAGCCCTCCGGAAACCGCGGATGAACAGTATTTACTCTCCGATGCGGCATCCAAATCTATCGCCCGCCTTACGGTTTCAAATCTGCGTGACCGGCGGGTATTTGTGGATGCCGAGTTTCTGGATAAATCCATTGACCAGCAAAAATTTCTGGTTGCAGACCTGCGTGCCCATCTTCTGGCCGGTGGTGTGCGGCTGGTCAACACCCGTGCCAAAGCGCAAATTGTTCTGGAAGTCCGCTGTGCCGCACTGGGAATTAATAACCAAAGCCTGTTGGTCGGCATTCCACCCGTTTACGCCACCAGTACGCCCACATCGGGCCTCGGCTATATTCCGGTGCTTATCCCGGAAATTGCCTTGTTCAAAAATATTCATCAAAAGGGATATGCCAGCGTCGCCTATGTTGCCTACTGGCGAAAAACCGGCGACATTGTGGCCAGCTCCGGGCCGTTTGTCGGCCGGACGTATCGCAGCGACTGGTGGATCTTCGGTTTTGGTCCGCAAACCTCCGGGAATATTCCGCCTGCCCAGCAGCCTTAATGGGGGTATGATTCAGCCAGGTTTCAACAGGCTCAAAGCCTAAAGGATTGTCATCCCAATGACTCAGACTGACCCCATTCATCAGCCTTCCGCACCGCCCCGGTGGCGCCGCTTTCGCCGCGGAATTCTCCGCCTGTTTATTCTTCTGTTGATTATATCGCTGGCCCTGACTGTGGCGGCGATCAGCGGCCGCCGACTGCTGCATTCATCGTATGCGCATCATTGGGTTATCGCAGCCATCGAAACGCGGACCGGCCTGAGAATCTCGGCCGGGTCAATCCACATCAATTGGCTGGGCAAAACCACACTGCAAAATGTTTCCGCATCGCTGCCGCTGGGCCATCGGCCAATTCTGCGCGTCCGCAGGCTTTCACTGCGACACAACAATGTGCTTTGGTTTTCCGTGACGGGTCATCTTGGGCTGTCCGCCATCAGCCTGACTGCCCCGCGATTCACTATTCGCCGCGCCAGACAGGGCGGATGGACACCGGCACTGGCGTTCGCGGCGGTGCAGCAGGCCTGGGTGCAATGGAAACTGACGCATCCAAACGCCCGACCACTGTCCGCGATAAGCCTTCCAAGACTTAAGCTGGTCGACGGCCAGCTCATAGCCCCCGCCTTTGGCGGCAAAATTCTGAAAATCAGCCACCTGAGGCTCATGGCCCGCCCGCACGGATCACTGGCGTGGCATTTCCATTTGAGCACGCCGGTCCGCACCGGAAAGCCCAGTGTAAATATCCGCGGAACCCTGGTGCCGCAGCAGCAATGGATGCACACGCTGCGGGTCCGTGGCACCCGACTCCAACAATGGCTGCGATTGTTCTGGCCGCAATGGCGCGGGCCGGCCGGACTTCAGGCGAATCTGGTGGGACACGTCACCGGGTCAACGCTTACGGAACATGCATCGCATATTCACCTTTCAATGGGGGGGTTAACCGTAAGCGGCCGTACCAATATTGAATATTCCGGTCAGCGCTGGCAGGTCAATCCGCGCAGCCTGAATTTCCTGCTGGCGGAGTGGCCCCGCCCGATCCGCGTTTTTCGCGGTACCCTTTGGGCAGACAGCCGCGGCGTGCACGGATCGGGAATCCGAGCGCAAGCCGCCGGCGGAGATCTGCATCTTAGCGGTCTTTTTAATCCGGCCGCTGGTCATGCGGAAATTCAGGCCGCCTGGCGAAACGTCAGTCTGCTGGGGGGCGACGCACAAAGTGGAACCATTTCCGCATCACTGCTTTCACCCTGGCCGGGGCAACGCGTGATTACCGCTCGACTGACAAGCTCTGGCCAAAGCGCACACGGATACTGGAATTCGCAACTGGCCATCGGGGCGCAGGGGAGCCTGCATCACGGATTTTCCTGGCAGCTTACCACACCGAAATTTGAGTGGAATCATGGTTCAGTCGTTCATCTGGACGGCCTGACCGCCCGCGGAACTGCCAACCAAAGCCATATTGTCATCACGGCCTGCACGCTCCCGACCGATCCATACCTGAAACTCACTGGCCGCTATGCCTTTATTCCCGGTGTCTGGCATCTGCGGCTGGCGTGCCACGGCAATTCCATTCCGCTGGCCGACCTGCCCGCCGATTCAAAGGTAAATCTGCATGCCTATGGAAACGCTGGTGGAATGCAGATTCAGAATCTTCTGGTGGCCAACAAAACCTGGAGCCTGGCGGCCAGCGGAAATTGCATTTTTATCCGGCAATATCCGGCCCATCTCCTGCTAACCGTGACCGGACTTCCGGTGGTCAGCCATAGCAGCGGCCGGGCCGCGCCATGGGCCATCGGCGGTGTCATGAACGGGCATCTGCTGGCCCACGGAGACTTGCTGCCGCTGAAACTTCAATTAAACGGCCGGCTCGCCGGCGCTCAATTGCGAATCAACAGCCATCCGTTGGCCATGCCGCCGGTGGTGGTGGACGGCGCAATTTCCAATTCCGCCATTCGTATTGCCACGCGGCAGGTCAAGCTTCTGGGCGGAAATGTAACCGTGGCCGGTCACGCGCGGCTGAACGGCCAATTGGCATCCATGGCCATCACGGCACAGAATATTCAGGCAAAACAACTCGCCGTCCTGCTGCTGCCGCCCATGAAAGGAACCATCGCCGGACGCGTCGGCCTGAAGTTGGCCATCCATCTGACTGACCGTAATCTGGCCGGTGCAAATGTCGCCGGCTCGCTGAATGTCACGCACCTGCTGTGGCCGGCGCTTTGGCCCGGTACACTTCCCCTGAACATTACTTCGGCGGGAACTCAAATTGTTTACCAGCATGGCAAGCTTTCACTGGCACCCATTGCCGTGCAAAGCGCCAATGGCGGGAGCATCAAGGGAACTGTTCAATGGAAACGCTCCGATCCGCAGCACGTGGCAGTCGCGCTTGCTCTTGCCCGCTGGCCACTGACCGTTCAAAGCCAGGCGCTTACTTTCACGCTCAATGGCTCAACTGCCGGAAGCTGGAATCCGTTTACCCACAGCTTTCGCGGTGATGCAACGCTCACGGCGGGCATCCGCAAACTCATTTTTCCAATCGGGTCCCTGAAATTGCAGCTTCATGGCCTGGGCCGCACGCTCGGCATTTCCCATCTGCGGGTGCTGGTAATGGGTAATACACTTGCCGGCCATGCGGTTTACATTATGGACAAGCCACTGAATTCTTCCGCATCGCTTACCTGCAATCTGTCGAATATTCCCATTCTGCTGCCATCCGTGCGGGCGCTTCATGCCCTGCGGGGCGGCTTCCATGGTACGCTTTCCGCTGGCCCCAGCCGCAGCGCCCATCCGCTGGCACCTATGGAAGCCCTGTTGAACCTCACACCGGATAACGCCCGCCTTGGCGCCATGAATCTGGGGCCAATTGTGCTGCACGCCTTTGTTTCCGCTCATTCCGTGGTGATCAACCATTCATCAATCAGTCTGGCGGGCGGCCTGTTGCGACCCTGGGCACGGCTGGCACGACATTCCGGCGGCGCATATTCGGCGCAACTGCACCTGCATTTTT
>JAJZEY010000124.1 GCA_021805585.1 Planctomycetota bacterium | reverse complement strand
CGGCACACTGAAGGTGCTGGTGTACGGCAATGAATATCAGCGGTTTGCCGCGCTGCTTCAGGCGGAAGCCATTGTGTTTGTAAGAGGCCGCGTGAACCGGTCGCGTGAGGAGCCGAGCTTTCAGGCAATCGATTTTTTCACCCCGGCCCAGGTGATGGAAAAACTGGCGCAAGAGGTGATGGTCAGCGGCCCGGCGGCCGTCCTTGACGAATCGGCGGTGGACAAACTCGCGGCGATTTTAAATAGGAATCCGGGTCCGCGTGTGGGAGTGCGGATGAAATTGGTGGATCAAACCCACAACCCGCCGATGCATGTGCTTGTGGATTTAAAGCAGAAGGTGAATCTCACGGCAGCCGTTCTTCAGGAACTTCAGGATGCCTTCCCGCAGCTTTCGGTGCTCTGCACGGGTCCGGGTACGGCAATATCCGCCGCACGGGCGCGCCGCGAAATGGCAACCCCCGCCGGATAACGCGATGGGAATTTGTCGCAACGCCGGTCGCCGGCAGCCCGGATTATGTCATGATTTATTTTTTTTTGGCGGCGGCAACCGCGGCTATTTTTTCCGTGACGCGGCCAATCGGAACATCACTGATTTTTTTCAGCCAGCGGGCCGATTCATAGCGGTGCGGCCCGCAAAATGGAAGTTGGCTTGCGGTGGTTATTTTGCGGCCAAGCACGCGGGCGGTAAAAACCTGATAGCACATGGTTCGATGCGTGAGTTGGTGGCGGATGTAATTCGCACCGGGAAGGATACGGATCTGCAGGCCGATATTTTCCAGCACCCAACGCGTGATATCGGCCGGCGCAACTTTCCCGCGGCGCGTTTCAAAGGTGGGAAATTCCCACAGGCCGCTCCAGAGGCCGCCGTCAGGTCGCTTTAAAACCAGCTTCGTATTTCCCAGTCTCGCCCGTCTATGATAAATGATCAGGGAAACATGATGCACGATGCTCGTTTTTTTGCGCGCCGTTTTATGCGGAAAGTCTTCCACGCGGTTATCCGCGAAGGCGCGGCACCAGAGGCGAATGGGACAGACCGCGCACGCCGGCGCTACGGGCTTGCAAAGGGTCGCGCCCAATTCCATTAACGCCTGATTAAAATCGCCAACGCGGGAATCGGGCAGCAACCGATCGGCAATTTGCCAGAGCTTTTTTTGTGCCGCGGGACGCGCGATATCGTCGGTGAAAGTCAGCAGCCGCGAAAGCACGCGCATGACATTTCCATCCAGCACCGGCACATGCAGGCCAAATGCGATACTGCCAACAGCGCCGGCGGTGTAACGGCCAATGCCGGGTAACGCCAGAATGTGTGCATATTCCCGCGGAAACAGGCCATTATGTGTGGCCTGAATTGTTTTAGCGGCCAGATGCAATTGTTTGGCGCGCCGGTAATAGCCAAGGCCCGCCCAAAGTTTCAGAACCTCTTCCAGAGGTGCCGCCGCCAGTAATGTGACATTGGGAAATCGCGTTAAAAACCGCAAAAAATAAGGGATTACAGTTTGTACCTGTGTTTGCTGGAGCATAATTTCAGAGATCCAAATGGCGTAGGGATCCTGCGATTTTCGCCACGGCATGGGGCGGGCAGTGCGGTCAAACCAGGTCAAAAGTGCGTAATAAAAGGCTGAATGTGAATGATTCAGATGGGAAATATCTGGAATTTCAGGGGGATTTGCGGCCTTTTTCATGGCAGTCAGTGTAATTCAGAGAGCTTTTCGCGTCCAAGGGGCGAAATATGGCCGCATTTGAAGAAAAAGAGGGCCGCAGCCTGCCTGTTTGGATTTACCATTATGACATTTACCAACAGGTGATTTTTAAGCACCACAAGTTGTAGTGGAATATTTTTCGAGCACCACAAGTTTAGTGAATAAAATGAGTTAGAGCTGTGGATAACCTGTCATTCAACATTTAGATATTGTTTTGGTTGACACCACAATGGATAGTGTTAAAGTAGTCAATGTGAAGACCTTAATGGTTTCTTCACGGTTGGCCAACAGGACCGGAACAAAGCCTGTTAAAACAGCTAGCCGGAAGAGATCGCAGGTCCGTGGTTCGGAAGGCGATTCGATTCAGGATTCAGGTTCAAATCTTGAATCGCCAGCCGGGGCATGGTATACTAACAAAATACGAACTCGCGGTCGAGTTTTGGTGGTTTGATCCGCAGCCGATGCGGTGAATTTGCCAAAGTTGGCCGGTTTTAAGTCAAAAAAAGCAGGCGCGTCATGGGCATTCTGGCCGATTTTCAAATTGAAAAACAGATACGGATAGAACCCTTTGAGCGTTCAATCAAGCGTGCGGGGCACATAAGCTACGGGGTTTCCAGCTATGGATACGATGTTCGCGTGGGACCGAGCTTCAAAATTTTCACGAACGTAAATTCCGAAGTGGTGGACCCGAAGAAATTTTCCGCGCGGAGCTTTGTGGATGTGGACGCCGGGGCACAAGGTTTTGTCCTGATTCCGCCCAACAGCTTCGCCTTATGTGAAACCGTTGAATATTTTGAAATTCCACGCGACATACTGGCGATTTGCGTGGGCAAGAGTACCTATGCCCGGTGCGGAATTATTGTAAACGTAACGCCGCTGGAACCGGAGTGGAAAGGAAAAATCACGATCGAGATTTCCAACACCACGCCGCTGCCGGCAAAAATTTATGCCAATGAAGGGATCGCCCAGATCATATTTTTACGGGGCGAAGAAGTTTGCGCGACAAGTTACGCGGACAAAAAAGGCAAATATCAGGACCAGCCCGGCCTTACGCTGCCCAAGGTTGATTAAACCTGGTTGATTAAGCCGGACGGAAAAATGCCGTGGCCAGGGCCGCGGAATGAAAATAAGTCGGACCATTGCGGCAAAAGCATGGGCTTATCCGCATGCAATCCGCAGGATGAGAAAACAAGACCAGTAAACCGAAACAACCCACCGCGTAAAACCCGGTGGCTTCGGCCAAACTGGATTGACAATTTGCAAATTCCACTCCCGCAACGGCTGCGAAATTTGGATGCGCAGCTTGGGATGGTCGCGCTGGCGAATCCGCAGGACGGGGTTTCGCCGGCTTTTTTTGCCCGCTTTTCAGGGGCCAACGTTCGGCCCGAAGCAAGCGGGAAATGCGACCAGGGAATTGCACGCGCGCTGCGGCATGAGCCGGCATGAATCGGAAAGAATCGCGCCCTAGCGTAGAGCTGACGCGGAATAGTTACCAAAAGGGCCTTGAAGCAGGCATTGTGTTTGTTTATCAACGGGTTGCACGGAAGCAGGAGAATCCACTATGAAAATCACACGCCGTTTTACTAAACCCGGAGTGGATGTGTACTCCACAATACCCATGGCCAAGCGCACCAGCCGCATTACCAATGTGGATGGGAGTGTGGTTTTTGAAATGAAGGATGCGGAAATTCCGGCGTCCTGGTCGCAATTGGCGACGGATATTATGGTCAGCAAATATTTCCGCAAAGCGGGAATTCCGCAGGTTGACGCACAAGGCAAGCCGATTCTGGACGCCAACGGCAAACCGACGACCGGGCCGGAAAGATCGGTCAGGCAGGTCGTGCACCGTCTGGCGGGCTGCTGGACGCACTGGGGCCGGCAGCATGGCTATTTTGACACACAGGAAGACGGACAGGCCTTTTACGATGAACTGGCCTATATGCTGCTGACCCAGATGGCGGCACCCAATTCGCCGCAGTGGTTCAATACCGGGCTGAATTACGCCTATAACCTGACCGGTCCGTCGCAAGGCCACTGGTATGTGGAACCCAAAACCCAGCAGCTTCAGGAAGCTACCGACGCTTACACCCATCCGCAGCCGCACGCATGTTTTATTCAAAGTGTGGATGACGACCTGGTAAATGCGGGCGGCATTATGGACCTTTGGGTGCGCGAAGCACGGCTATTCAAATATGGTTCGGGCACGGGGGCTAATTTTTCCCGTTTGCGCGGCGAAGATGAATCGCTTTCCGGCGGCGGAAAATCTTCCGGTCTGATGAGTTTCCTGCGCATCGGGGACCGCGCGGCGGGTGCGATTAAATCCGGCGGGACCACGCGCCGTGCCGCGAAAATGGTCTGCCTGGACCTGGACCACCCGGACATTGAAGAATTTGTAAACTGGAAAGTGCGCGAAGAAATTAAGGTTGCCGCGATGGTGGAGGGGCTGAAACATTTGCCGAAGGACCAGCAGGAACTGGCCGGCAAAATGCATTTGAAGCTCGATTACGATTTCAATGGAGAGGCGTACGCGACGGTATCAGGCCAGAATTCAAATAATTCGGTGCGCGTGCCCAATAAGTTCCTTGCCGCGGTGGAACAGGACGGCGAATGGGACCTGATTGCCCGCACCACGGGCAAGGTGCATAAAAAGGTCAAGGCCCGGAAACTCTGGGAACAGATCGGTTTTGCCGCCTGGCGGTGTGCCGACCCCGGCGTGCAATATGATGACACAATCAACGAATGGCACACCTGCCCGCGGAGCGGACGGATTAATGCCAGCAACCCGTGCAGCGAATACATGTTCCTGGACAATACGGCGTGTAATCTGGCGTCGATTAATCTGATGAAGCTGTTTAACCCGGCGACGCGGGAATTTGACATTGAAGGCTTCAGCCACGCCTGCCGGCTTTGGACCATTGTCCTGGAAATTTCCGTCTTGATGGCGGCCTATCCAAGCAAGGAAATTGCCCGCCTGAGCTATGAATACCGCACGCTT
>JAJZEY010000246.1 GCA_021805585.1 Planctomycetota bacterium | reverse complement strand
GTGTAACGGAATAAAACCACTGATTTCGCCGATAACGCGGATATCCAGGACCACTGTCGCTGCGTTGCCGATTGATGCGCACCGGTCAATGGATTCCGCCGGGCAGGAGTTTTTCCTTTGCGTATCCATAAACTTCCGGCCGGTACGCGTTCATGAATGCTGGCGGGGCCTTTTGCCAGCTATTTTGCCTGTCGCCGGAAAATTGGCAGGCCCCAGCAGATTAAACTTTCGGTTATGTTAACTGGCAATGAATCGTTTATAGTATAATCAATCGCCGGTTCGCCCGCACCGGCGGCGGCGACCCGTGCGCCGCCATGCACGGGCTGGAGTCGGAAATATCCTGGAGAAGCAATGACCATGCTTGGTTCAAATACAGTTGGTGCCAATACCCAAAACCCCTGGATAGAACGGCATGAGGCCGTGCTTGTGGGGAATTACGGCAAGCTGCCGGTGGTGTTGACCCGTGGCCGCGGTTCGCGACTGTGGGATGACGCCGGCCGGGAATACCTGGACCTTTTCGCCGGTTTTGGCGGCACCATATTGGGGCATTGCCATCCGGCGCTGGTTTCCGCAATAACGCACCAGGCCCAGACACTTTGGGCGGTGGGAAATCAATTTTATAGCCAGCCTCAGGTGCAATTGGCCGAACGGCTGCGCAGCGTCGCCTTTGATGGCCGCGTATTTCTGTGCCACAGCGGTGCGGAAGCGGCGGAGGCGGCAATCAAACTGGCGCGGCTTGCGGGCGGTCCGCAGCGGACGCGCGTTATTTCCATGCACAAGGGCTTTCATGGCCGAACGCTGGGCGCTCTTTCGGCAACGGCCGGTCCGGCGCAAAATGGTTTTGCACCGCTGCTTGCGGGGTTTGAGCATGTGGAATTTAATAATATTTCCGCGCTTGAAAGCGTGATGGATGGCACTGTTTCGGCCGTTATGGTAGAGCCGATTCAGGGCGAAGGCGGAATGAATATGCCTTCGCCCGATTATCTGCCGGCGGTGCGAAAACTCTGCGACCGGCATGGCGCGACCCTTATATTTGATGAAGTCTGGACCGGCGTGGGCCGCACGGGGCAGTATTTCGGCCATCAGCACTTTGGTGTCATACCCGACATTATGACCATGGGAAAAGCGCTCGGCGGGGGGGTGCCCGTGGGCGGTATTCTGGCCCGACCCGCAAAGGCCGATTTTTTCAAGCCGGGAACCCATGGCTGTACGCTGGGGGGAAACCCGATTTGTGCGGCCGTGAGCAACGCGGTATTTGCCACCATTGAAAAGGATGGCCTGCTGGAACAGGCTCGCGAATCCGGAGAGCTTTTGCGCAACGGAATCACCGCGTTTAATTGCGCCGGCCTGCGCATAAAGGAAATTCGTGGATATGGACTGTTTTTAGGTGTGGAACTTTCCATACCAGATGCCGCGCCCGTGGTTCGCCACGCTCTGGCCAACGGGCTTGTCATTAACGCCACCCAGAAAAATGTTCTGCGGATATGTCCGTCGCTGGTTATTTCCCGGACCGAAATTCAGCGAAGTCTGGAAATTCTTGAAGCGGCCATTGAAAGCGTTTAGGCGTCCGCACCGCGCGCCGTTTCAGGCGTGTTTTCCGTTCGTTTTTCCGGTCGCGGTGCGGTAAAATGGTGTGGCAAGGTTGTGGCCGCGAAATTTTCAGGAGTTTTTTCACTGTGCTTATGGATGTCTCATGCATGAAATGTTCGCGCCCGGCGGTGGTGCATCTGACGGACATTACCGCCATTCCCGGTGGCAGCCGGGAAATTGTCCAGGTTCACCTTTGCATGAAACATGCGGTATCGGCCGGACTTATCGGCACCCTGCCCGCAGCGCCGGACGCCGGCGCTAAAGGCTCCCACGTTACGGAGGCCGTGGTCGGCGACCCGGAGGACGGCCCCTTAAGTCCGGACGAACAATTTGAACAAGACGAACAATTTGAACTTGATGACGCGATCGATGAGTTGGCATTTCTGGCCGACGAATCGGATGAAGATGCCCCGCCGCCAAAAATGACGACCATTTTGCCAGCCAATCCCGCGGCGGAGGCGGCCACACCCGCTTTGGTGCCCGCAATCAAATGTCCAAATTGCGGCACCACCTGGGAAGACTTCCGTCGCAGCGGCGTGATGGGGTGTGCCAATGATTACACCCTGTTTGAAGTCCAGTTAAACGAAGTTCTGGACGGCCTGCATGAAGGGCATGTGACGCATCAGGGAAAAATTGCGGTAAAAGCCCAAATAAGCGAGGCCGTTGTCCATGCGCGGACGCAACGACTCCAGACACGTCTGGCCGAAGCGCTTGCCCAGGAAAAATATGAAGAAGCCGCTCGCCTGCGCGATGAACTTAAACAACAAAGCTGATAGTGAAATAGTCACAGGGCTTTCCCAGAGCCGCGTGCAGTGAGCATTGACCATTGATTTTCAGTCATGAGTCATTGATGCCGGCCATGTCCAACGCTTCGCCAGCCATATCCAGGGCGGCGTCAATACCCATTTCCGATTGGGCCAGGATGGCCAGCGCCAGCTTGCCGACGCATTGCCGGATGCAGGGTTCGGTCAGGTACTCCACTGGCGACTTGCCCTCCAGGCGCGCCAGCATCAGTGATCCAAGAATTGTTCCGCCGGCCTGCGTGGACGGCCCGTGGATGGCCGCGGGCGTGTGCGCTACGTAATGGTTCCAGAAGCGGTCTGCCGCGATCATAAATGGCCGCCACTTTTTGCCGCTCCAAAACGCCTTAAGCAGCAGATGATTGATAAATGTCGCTGTGTCGAAGGCGGGGTTGCCATGAAAGGCCACCTCAAAATCCAGCAGCATCAGCGGCGCGGCGCCCGGGTCGGAATCGGCTGGCGGAATCAGCAGCATGTTTTTTGGGGAATAATCGCCGTGAATCAGGCAAGTCGGCCGACTTGTCAGCAATTCAATTACCCGGTGAATCGCCGGTTGTGCGTCGGCGTGCGTTGGCAACAGGTGCCGTAGATAAGGGTCTATTCGCTGCTGGTCAAACAGCCGCCGGTCGGCAAAGCGGGCCAGCAGGGCCGGTTGGCCGGCGCTTTTTGTGTGAATTTGGGCTAGAAGTTCGGCCGCCGCCGTCGCCGCTCGCGGATCAATTCGTGCCGCCAGTAATTCTGTTTTAAAATTCAATGAACCAGCTGGCGCGGCCGAAATGGCCAAAACGCAATTCGCCGGGTCGTCCCAAAGCACCTTGGGGACACTGCCCGCAGGCAACAGGGGGGCCAAGCCATTAAGTGCATCTCTTTCAGCCCATATACGGTCCAGGTCCACGCGCCATTCGGCGGCGGTGGCAAAAAATTCCAGCGGCTGTTTGATCACAAAACAGTTTCCCTGCCGCATGCGCGAATCGGGAATACCACGTTTCTTTTGACTCTCGCTGCGCATGTCCGTGCCGATCGGATCCCCTGCGCCCATGTCCATCAGCATCAATACGGTATTGGCCACGCCACCGGATAGATTTTTAGCCAGCACCTGGGCGCTGCTTACAGCGTTCCGCTGGCGAAGGTAGGCCGTCACATTGTCCACATTGAGTTTCTGCACGCATTCCCTTCGTTCAATTGGCCCATACTGTCCAGAATTTTTTTGCCCATCAGTCGGTCAGTGCGGTAACTACCGGGGCCTGCCAGCCGCACCGGGTAACTGGCGGACTTTTACCCGACCAGCGGTAAGCGTATAAAGCCGTCGTGGGCTTAATCGCGGGTATCGGACAAAAAGGCGGTCAATCGCCTCGGCGGGGGCCTCGGCTACGTTTGCCACAAGCAGAACAATAGTACGATTAAAATTTATTTTTTCATCATAAACGCGATGAATCAGGTCTGCGTCATTCGTGATCAGTTCCCATTGGTTTTTCGCCAAAAGGGCGAAAAACTCCGCCCGGCCCTGGGCATCCGCTGTGTCGGGCAATGGCGAATCGTCTGGATCTGGCCCCACGGCCCGATGCGAATGACGACCCAGGGCTGCGGAACCTGGTTTAATGGCGATGTTGCCATGGAATAAAAACTGCATGGTGTGCCCTTTGGCTGTCGGGCGCCCGGCGGGCGCGGCGGATGAATTTACTTTGCTCCGCGGCTCAATTCAACCGGTTTGGAATCGAAGGCCGGGGCGGCATGATGCCCCAAGCGGGCAACCTGTCAGGCGGATGATTGTCCTATGGATTGTGTACAGCGGCAAGCGCTGCCAGCGCGCACGCCGCCAGCGAAACGTCATGCACCCGATGAATGCGCACGCCGCGCTGCGCCGTGAGCAGAGTCGTCAGCGCTGTCACGGTGTCACGTGCCGACCAGCCGGAAGCCGGAATTTCCGTCAACGTGGCATTCGGCGGCAGCAGCCCGGCCAGGAAGCGCTTGCGCGAAACACCAATAAGCACCGGGAATCGCCGGGCCACCAGGCGGTCAATTCCCGCCAGAAGTTTCCAGTTGTCCGCGTCGGTTTTTCCAAACCCGATTCCCGGATCCAGAATAATCCGATCCGCCCGGATGCCGGCATCCATCGCCGCATGCGCCCGTTGGACCAGGTAGTCAAAAACGTGCGTGCAGATGTCCGGATGCCCGCGCGCCGGCTGATCGGGTGTTTCCGGTGCCATGTGCATCAGCACTATCGGACTGCCGAATTCAGCGGCTACGCCGAGTATGTCCGGGTCAAATTCCCCGGCTGAAATATCGTTGACCATGTCCGCGCCCGCCTGCAACGCGGCCCTCG
>JAJZEY010000587.1 GCA_021805585.1 Planctomycetota bacterium | reverse complement strand
TGATTCGTCGCTGGTGGCATTGTGGTGATGGACATTGTCTGATGGCCGCTGCTGGCACCAAGTTCAATCAGCAGGCCAACGGCCGGATTGACCATGGCCGGCGCTGAACCCCAGCCAGTGGGTGCCAGAAGGCCCGCGCCGGGAAAACTATCGGTTTGTCGCAGATGCCAGCCCGCCGCATCTACCCAACTGGCGCTGGCCATTGGGGAAAGCAGCGGTCGGAGCCTGTTTAACGGCGGCAGGGGATTGGCAAGCGGCTGGGCCAGATGCAGGTATGAGCCAGCCATGGCCAGAACCTGCGTCACCATGTTGTATCCTTGGGGAAGCAGTGCCCCCTGGTCTTCATAACCGACCGCTTCAATTGCCTGCGTGGGCAGGTTCAGGTTAGCCATGGCCGTGCGAAAATCGGCATCGGTGGTAATCGGTTTGCCCGGATGTTTCAGGGCATCGGCAATGCTGGCGGGATTCAGCGAAAAATAGAAGGTATTGCCATCCAATGCCCAGGCCGGAGACACCGGACTTTTTGGCGAATGAAGGTAATAGATCGTGACTTTGCCCACCGTGAGGTTGCGCATCACCGCGGCGGCATGTTTAATGCCATGCTGTTCAAGCTGGGCGTTAATTCCCATCAGCGCCAGCGGCGCGGCTATTACAATGGCATTGGCCAGTCGCGTAGGATGCCGCAGCTTGTTCACCATTAAAAAGCCAAGAGTCGGATTCGCCGCCCGCGCCGGTGTGTAGAAAAGCCAGTGCGAACCGAAGGAGGCCAGAACATCTTTGCGCAGGCTTATGCCGGTCATGGAGGCCACTTGTGAAAGCGTCTGCTTTACCACCGCACGCTGGCCGTACAGGTCTGCCGAAGCCATGGCAAAGCCGTACAATTTGGGCATCGCAAAGTGTACCACGGTCATGGATGTGGCACCCGCCGGCACCCGGGCCAGCAGGGCATGAACCGCCTTGCCATGCGATGGCCGTGAATTCCGCATCCCCAGAAATGCGCCATCCTGCCAATGGCCGTCCACCAGACCGCCCCCTTCGGAAAAGGCCTTGTAGCCGCCCAGCGAAACCTCTGCTTTTACCTTTTTCCAATAGCTCTTGATTGCCGGATTGTCACCGGTATAGGCGTCCTCGGCCGCCAGCAGTCCGGTCAGATCTGCATACACCGCATAGCCGCCCGTGGCGGGTAACTGTTCGATGGTGGCACGGTATTTGGCATCCGTTACCAATCTGCGACCGCGGCCGTTTAATGCCGTCCGCATCTTTCCGCGGGCATTGGTAAACAGATAGCAGATTGAACCTGAGCGGCCACATACCCCGGCAGCGCCGGCGGGCAGGATTGTGGCCATTTGGCTCCGCATCGCCGCGAGCACGGCCTTTCCATCCGGGCCGGCGTCAATCAAAAGTGCGGTACTCAGACCGGCATCGGCTTTTGCGGCCGGAAGGCAATAAAATGCCCAGGGATGCCGGGCCAGAAGTGATATATCTTTTTGAATCAGAGCCTGCGATGTTGCGGTTACCGGCAGCGCGGAGTGATGCCACGCGGCGCTTTTCAACAATGCGGGCAGTCCGTCCGCCAGAAAAGCCGCAAAATGAGACCGTTTAAGGAACTGCGCCAGTGTCGATTTTGCATAGCCCGGCCAATGTGCGGGCGAACCGTTCCAGCCCATGTAAAACAAAACACCAGCCGGAATGCGATTGGCCAGCGGTGCTTGCGCAGCTACATCCAAATGAACCACAGCGCGACCGGCCGCCGCAGTCAATAAGCCCACCAGAACAAAAGCGACGCTGAAAATTCGGGTACGGAATGAAGATTGACAGTTCATGAAAAATTCCTGAAAAGCAGTTCGATAGCCACTGGTTATTCCACAGCCGGCTCCGCAGCGCGGGCCAGTTTGCCGGAATAACCGAAAATCGAGTTTACCGGTTTTGCCGACGGGGGGAAAGTTGAATGGGGGCGTGACCGCTTTTACCGGGAAGGGAAAATATTGCATAGATAACTTCAGCTCCGGCGGCCCGCTTGGCAGCAGTGGTGGTAACGTCGGAATTGGCATCAGTAAGGAAACGTACTCCACGGGCGGCCGAGTCTTGTTTCAGCGCGGGTCAATGGCTCGCTGATCTTGCGGTGCCGCGGGCTTGGATCGAGAATTGATCTCCTGTGGACATATCGCCTGCAAACGCGATGCGGATTTTCAACAGTGATGCGTTCATGGCGCGAACCAGCCGTTTTTCTGCGGGAATTATGACCACCCGCAGTCCGCACGGCCAGGGCCAGATAGAGGCAATCGTAAATGCGCCAATCCGTTCGCATTGCCAGTTGCATCGCGGACGGGATCAAATCACCAACCGGTATTTTCATCAGCGGCAGGCTTTCCGTATCCGTCAGCAGGTCTATCGCTTGTGGATTGTGATTTCCTCCCGAAGGCACCGCTTCCGTATAACCCTGGCGATTTTAACGATAATAGAATCGGGGGCATAAACCTGGCGTTGCGGGAACGGGTTGTTCGCGCAAGCGTGGCATGCTCTTCCGAAAACAATGCCGCCGCGACCATGCTGGCGTCAATAATCAGCGTTTTCATTTGAAGGGCGCGCCAATTACCAGAGACGCCAGGCAAATGAACACCCCCCAACGCCCGCCCGCCATTGACAGATTGGCAATATAACGTACACTGTTATGAATGCATTTGATTCAGATGGCCGTTGGCGCATTTGTGGCGACGTATGTGTTATCGCGGCTGATGGGCCACATGGCGCTGCGGCCATGGCGAAAAAGCGCGGGGCAGCATTGGACGCAGCGGGCGAACCTGCTTTTTCCGGCGCGCGTCACAGCCACACTTTGCCTGCTTATTCTGCCGGTGGATATTTATCTGGCGATGAAATGGTACTGTCTGCAACGCCCAATGTCACATACATTGGGTACAGGCCTTATCTGGCTGATTCTTTTCTGTGCTTTTGCAGGGTCGTTTCTGGCCCAAGAATCGTTTTTACGGAAAATTTACCCGGAATTAAATTTCAGACTTTTTGTTCGCACGGTTTTTGCCAACCTGCTGCTGCGCGGCGGACTGATTCTTGTTCTGTGCGTGACGATTTTGACCATGCCGTCAGTTTTCAGCCTCCGGACCTGGCTGCAAGCCGCCGTGGCACTGGCTGTTCTGCTGGCCATGCAATATGGCCTTTCAAGGCAGATTCTTGTCTGGCTGCGGCTGTTTAAACCGGCTGATGAACATCTGCAGAAACTGGTGGCGGATACCGCCGGACGCATGAGGGTGACGGTTTCAAAGGTCTGGATTTCGCAATCCGTTCTGGCCAGTGCGTATGCGCTGCCGGTCACAAAGGAGCTTATATTCACCCGCGAGCTTTTGCGGCAATTAAACGATGACCAGATTGCCGCCGTTTGTGCCCACGAATTGGGGCATCTGACGGAATCCCGTGCAGTGCGTCTGGCGCGACAAATGAACGCACTGCTTTTCTATCCACTGGTGTTCATAAACCCCGTGACGAGTCTGATGCACAACGATTTCCTGTTTCCAGTGATCTGGGTGACTCTGGCGCTGGGAATAAAAATCTTAATGGCACGCCTGGGCCGGCGCATGGAAGTGCGGGCCGATGCGATTGCCCGCGCCCAGCAGGTTCAGCCCGCGGTTTATGCCCGCGCTCTGGAACAGATTTATCAGGTCAATCAAATGCCGGCCTGCATGGGGCGGCGAAAAGCCGTCCACCCGAACCTGTACGACCGCATGATTGCCGCCGGAGTTACCCCGGATTACGCCAAGCCGCGCCCGCCACGGGGGAATACCGTGTGGGGCCTGATTTTGTCTGCCGCGTTAGGCATATTGGTTGTCCTGAATCTGCTGCAGGTTGATTCCCCCCGCGTTCCCGACAGCATTCGGCAGTACCGGCAATGGCTGCGGAACCATCCTGATTACCGCTCCGCCCCGGACCTGCGCCACGGACCCTCCGACGGACCGATTCAAAATATTCCCCTGGCGCCGGCACCGGACAACGGCGGTACCGACCGCTTACAAAGAATTTTATTTTTTCAGTTGCGGGCTTGCCCCGCGTTGCACTATTGTTGGCGACCAATGAAAGGAAATTGCCTATGAACTCGCCAGAATTTGCCTGCCTTAAGCCGGAAACCATAAAAATTATTGAGAAGATACAGGGTTACCGCGACCCGGACGAGGCTTTGGCGGCGAATCCCGGGATCTCGCCTGCCGCATTAAGAGAGGCGATGGAGGATTTCGAAAAAAATCTGCCGGAAATTACCCGGTTGCGTGATAGCCAGCTGACCGAGGCGCGGAAACCCGAAAGTAAAGAGCTTAAAAGATCGCCGCGCGACTCCACGGGATATCAAATTAAAATTACGCTCGCACGCAGCAAACCGCCGATCTGGCGCAGGGTGGTGGTGCCGGCGAAAATTAATCTTGAAGACCTTAGCGATGTGATTCTGGCTGTCATGGGTTGGGCCGGCGGCCACCTGCACGGGTTTGAAATTGGCGGCGAAGTGTACGATGGCCTTTTTCCGGATGGCTCGGAACCGGATGAAAAAATTGGACTACCCGCCTGGAAATCCACTTTATGTGAGGAGGTCCCGGCGGCCAAAATGAAATTCCGATACGAATATGACTTTGGCGACGGCTGGACCCACGAACTGCTGGTGGAAAAAATTATTCCCGCATCGGAAAAGTCGGCAATGTTCACCTGCACCGGCGGCAAGGGCCGCTGCC
>JAJZEY010000180.1 GCA_021805585.1 Planctomycetota bacterium | reverse complement strand
TCGCTTGAGACTGCGACGCGGATTGCGGATAAGCTGATTAATTGTCGGCATACCTGACCTTTAAACAATGTTTCCGTGACCTGGTGTCCGGTAACTCAACGTCCCACGGACACCGTATTCAAGCCCGGCAGTTTAGCAAATGGCCGGTCTTTTGGCAACCGATGCCGGAATCCCCCGGCCAAGTCCTGTATTTTCAGTTAAAAAGCCGGTATCCGCTTGACACTTTCCGCCAACTATGTAACCTAGCATGAAGCGCCGAAAATCAGCGCGTCAACCATTTTCCGCGGTAGCTCAATGGTAGAGCAATCGGCTGTTAACCGATTTGTTGTAGGTTCGAGTCCTACCCGCGGAGTTTAACGGCATAAATCAATTCCATGCTGATTCTTGCCAATACCGCCGCGTTAACCCGGGACCGGGCGTCAACCGGTGACCGCCAAGATGACATTCACAAACAGGTCAACCAACCGTAACCGGCGATTTTTGCACGGCGGTCTGGTATAGATCTGATAAAAAAATAAGGCCCCCGGTCGCCTGCCATCCATGGCCAAGCCCCTGGTCTTTGCACAAAGCCCACCCCGCGCCAGCCAGACCTCACGACCGATGCCAACGGCATACGATAGCAGGTGCAACACGCAGGCTACTTACTGATACAACTATCATAGATGATGCAGTTAATATTCGTCTATATGATTTTGCTCCGGGAGCGTCAGGCGGCAGCGGGTAGCCCGTCCTGCAAATTCAGCATCCCACGGGAAAGGGGCACGGGCAGCGTTGGTTCCATTGGCCGTGCCGAACCAAAGCTTAAGGATTACAAGGCTTCGCGAAAGATTCACCCGGGCACTCGTTGGCGTTGCGAATCAGTGTCGCCCCGGCCGGACTCAGGGCAGGCATCCATGGGGAACCGTGCGCCGGCAAACGCACCAAGGTACCTTCGGTCACCTGCAGTTTTCTGGCCGAAAGCTGCGCGGCAAATTCCGTCGCCTGCATGGGGGTTGCCGAAGGCCCCGGCGGATGATTCAGCAGTCGTCGGGCGGCCTTGGCCGCGGCCGTATACTTTAGCAGGTAGGCCAATTTTCGATCGCCGCAGCCGGTGCAGGTGAGCATAACGGCACGCACCAGTGTGGGCTTACCGGTCGCCCCGATCAGCGGCGGAAGTTTGTTGGACGGTGCCGTTGAAAGCCCGCCATTTGCGAGGTCATAAAAATAGTAACTCGAAGGCCTGCCGGCGGTGCGCACGGGCCAAAACCAGCGCCAGCCGAGGAGCGCGGCGAGAACCACCAATACCGATATGACACCGATCGACCAGTTCCGGTTCTGATTGATCTTCTCACGCAAATCCGCAATTGCCATAAAACCATCTCCTTAAAAGCGAAGCGTACCAGGATGAATCGCATGGAATCCGACCGGCCGGAAGGGCCCAGTGGAAACCTTCCGTCCCGGGGTTTGGCGACTCGATGTCTTGGCGTCAGGCCCGGCCATTCGCCGCCGGCCCACCAGGCCGAAAGCCGGGTTCAACGCGAATAATTGTGACCACCGGTTCGCCGAAATGCCGTAGGCGTACAGCCGTTGGCCCGCCGAAACATAACGTTAAAAACCGTTTCACTGCGAAAACCGGATTCCAAGGCGATTTTCCACATCGGTTTGGCGGTTTCAATAAGCAGTCGCCGGGCGCGATCGACATGGGCCCGCCAGATTTCATCCTGCAACGTTGAATGGGTTAAAGCGCGAAAGCGTATTTCCAGGCTTCTTCGCGAGACCAGAATTTTGTCCACGACATCCGTTACCCGAATCGGTTCATGGGCATGGTCATGAATAAACCGGTATGCGGCGGCCACATCCGGATCTTCAAAGGCGGTGACTTCGGTGCTGGCCCGCTGCACCACGGGCAACGGTGGAATCAGAATCGGCGATTCTCCCGCCGGCTTGCCGTTGAGCATGTCGCTAAGCACCCGGCAGGCTTCGCGGCCCACCTGTCGCGGATTCAGTGGAATGCTGGAAAGTCGCGGTTCGCAAAGCATGCATATCCATTCGCTGTTGTCCACACCGCAAACCGCCAGTTCATGGGGAACGCGCACGCGGGCCTCGCGGGCCACGCGAACCGCCTCATAGGCAAAGCGGTCCATGCAGGCAAAAAGCGCGGCGGGTTTGGGCAGCTTTTGGATCCATTTCCGCAGCGCCGTCTGCTGCTTTTCATCCTGAAATTTCCACCAGTCGGGTACGGAATTATCAAAAACGCGGCACTGGATATGTCGCTTTGTCAATGTGTCAAGAAAGCCGGCGCGGCGTCGGTGTTCCCATGGCCAGGACGACGTCCGGGCATCCATTCCATAATATGCCAGCACGCCAAACCCCTTCGCGAGCAGATATTCGGCGGCCAAAACACCAACGGCGTAATCGTCGGGAATGACCTGGGCAAAGCATGAATTTTCCTGAAAATAAGGAGTGGTGACGACCGGAATTTCCGCCTTCGCCAGTGCGGCGGTGGTCTGGGCATCTTCCCAATGACCCACAATGACACCGTCGACTTTACCGGCGGAGATATCCTGAAGACCAATTTCGCCCAGATAGGCGATCAGGACGCGCCAATTACCGGCATTGGCGGCAAAATGGGCGATTTCCAGCGCGACTTGCTCAGAATAGTGGCCGACATCGCGTGAAAGATAGGCGACTCGGAAAGGGCGGCTTGTGGAGCGCGGCCCGGAGTGTCTGGCTGGTCGATTTGCTGCGGTCATTCAACTTATTTTACATCGCAGTGACGAAAATGGGGCATTCTGCGCTAACGGTAAACATTTTTGCGTCAATGGTTCTTGCGGTGCCTCGGTTTGGGAATATAGTGAATAGTGTCTTGTAAGGAGCCGCCGGGCCGAGAGGCCGATCAAATTCTCAGGCGGCAGGAACATGAGTTTGGCGCGACGGATTGACGGTGCGGATGCGGCCCACCGGGGCATCCGACATATGGGCGACCAGCAGGAAAAGGAAAGGTATTTATGACAATGAATCGGTATGGCCAATCATCCGGACGGGCATTTACCCTCATTGAACTGCTGGTGGTGATTTCCATCATTGCCGTTCTGATTGCACTGTTGCTGCCGGCGCTGGCCTTGGCCAAAGCCCAAGCGGTCAGCGTCTCCTGCCTGTCGAACCTGCGGCAAATCGGTCTGGCTGCGGTAACTTATACGAACGAAAACGGCGGCTATCTTCCTCTGGGCCAGGCGGAATACCCGACAACTCCATATCCCGCCGGTGCCAGCACGAATACCCTGTATCCGCCAGATTATATGGGCCTTCCCTCCGGCTGGAGCAGTCCCTCTTATGCCAGCGCTACATGGGCGTCCATCCTCAATGCGTACGTGAAAAGCGATGTTCCGATCGAAGAGGAGTACAACATTTGGGAATGGCCCGGTTCAGCCCCCGCCGGCGCTGTGGCCAGCACCGCGGTTCAGGTGGGGCTGGCTCCGGTATTTCGCGATCCGGGCTGTTCTTCGACCGGTGGGGCGTGGCCGAACGCCGGCCAGTCGGATTATCAGGCCAATGAACTGCTGTTTCCATTCCAGGGCAATATGCGGGCTTTAAGCGGCCGGGGCGGGGGTCAGTGGCCATACGAGCAATTTTACCGGCTGGACGAATTGGGCGGCCGGGGATCAAAAGTCATCATGTTCACGGATGGCATCCGCGATTCAACGGAGGGCACATCCTGGCCGACGGACTTCTGGGGAACACTGTATACCAATGGACTGGTTCCCTACAACGGTCAGGCACCCTATTGGGGCACAATTCCGGGTCTGAACCCCGAGCAGGGAATATTGCCCGGTCCGGACGGTTACGGTACAAACGTCAGTTATCCCGCGGACAGTCAGGGTTCATGGTCAAATGATTACTGGTGCCGGTGGCGGCACGGTTACGGAAATCAGCATCAGATGAATGTTGTTTTCGGCGACGGTCATGGCGGGTCGTTTCACTATACGTCCAACGGAGCCAAGGACCTGACAAGTCCGCCCCGATCAAACTGTCCTGTCGGCGATTTTCAGCCGACCGCGCCCGGAGGCGACTGATCCGCGTTTGGCCGCGGCAGGCTGCGGCTCCGGCCCGGCCGGCGGGGGGCCGGGTGGTTAGGGATGCTGAATCGCTATTAATTATATATTTATGTAGATTTGTAGACATCTTTTATGTTGGTGAAACAAAAGAACTGTTGCGCCCTGTTGGGCGGGGTTTACGGGCTGACCCTTTAACCGGTCCGAGTCTACCACAGGAGAGTGTTTCATGATTACCACATGGTTGAGTACCGGACGCGTCATGGCTGCGGGCCTGGCGGCGTCGGCGGCATTCCTGGCCTTGGCACCGGGGCACGCCCGGGCCACTATCGGTTACGACGGACCCAATGCCATTAATCTGGCGTTTGCCTACCAGGGCGAAGCCAGTTATTCCGCCGCGTCCAATTTTACCCAGGGAATTAAAGACGCGCCCGGCTATACCGCGGGTCCCGCCGCCTATGGAGCCGACACCTCCAACACCGGTGAAAACTGGAATATGATGATACCCGGTTCCGCGGCCTATGGCGGCCTGGGAGACCTGGTCGGCGGGACATATTTCAACGCAAGCGCAAGTTATACCAAGACTGCGCTGCAGGATTCGCAGGGCAACACCACCGGCGTATCATTTATGACACCGGCGGGCGCGAATTTTCAAAGCGCCACCTGGCCGGCACCGGAACTGTCCCAAAATAATGAATAT
>JAJZEY010000212.1 GCA_021805585.1 Planctomycetota bacterium | reverse complement strand
GGACTTTGCCGCCGGTGGCTGATTCCACGGCGGTCTTCCGGCCACCATATACAGTGGGACCGCGTACCGCGCAAAAAGTGTGCTGGTGTTGATCCAGCCGCGGCCATGGGGCCAGCCGCCCACATTCGGCGCTTCAAACAACTGTTGGCCCATGCTGGTCATGCCGGCCAGCACGGCGGCGGAATTCGCCACCGGCGTTTGCAGCGCCCGCAGCGCACCGGCCACCAGTTCAATGGGTGATTTAATCTTTCGCCGCACGACCTGGTCGGAATAAAACCATCGGCTGGAAAAAAGCGTCTTAAGGACCGCGTCCACATGCCAGTTGGCGTGGCGCAGTGTTTGAGCCAGTGCCAGGATCAATTCGGGCGGGGGATCATCTGAACCAAAAAAGGCGGCAAGCTTCGTTGCAAAATGCGTTGCCGTTGCCGGCTTGCTGAAAATAATGTTCACAATGTCGCGACCGTCGAAATCGCCCGTTTCTCCAAGAAATGTCTTGCGGCCGAAATCATGCTGTTTGGCGCGGAAAACAAACGTATCGCCAACAAAGGTCCAGCCGGTCCAGGCCCGTGCCGATTCGCGCACATCTTCTTCGGTGTAATTGCCGATGCCCATCGTGAAAAGTTCCATAAGCTCGCGGGCGTAGTTTTCATTGGGATGTCCCTTCCGGTTCTGATTGTTGTTCAGATAACGCAGCATCGCCGGGTCGCGGCTGACGGCCACCGTTAATTCCTTGGCGCTGCCGGTGGCAAACCGCCGGAACAACTGGTTCTGCAAATACATGTGGTACGAACTGTTCACCATCGAAAAAGCACTGACGAACAGCCCGTGCCAGAAAAGGGTCATTTTTTCTTCCAGCGGGCGACGGGTTTGTACCATGCGGTTGATCCACCAGCAGCGCATTTCCTGCATTTTGGCGAAATTGGCCGCAAAATAAAGTTGAAAATATTCCCGCTTTTCAGGTCGCGAAAGCGACTGCATGAACCGGCGGTGTTCACGCAATGACTCAAATCGCGGATGCGAAAGCGAGCTGAATTCAAGCGCGGAAAGCGTATCAGGCATGGCCCGATAATTGATCAGATGATTCACCGACGCCTGCGGTCCCATTTGAACCAGCCGGTCAATTTCCGCAGCGCTTCCGCCAAAGCCGGCCCGATTCATAAGGTGGCTGGCCATGCGCCAGTTCCATTGAAAGGATGGGTCCGACCAGACCGGTTCCAGCAACTTGGCGGTGTTCTGAATCATTGTTGCAGCTCCAGATTGTCACCCCGGTGGGGGTGGTTACAGGCCTATGAAAGGTTACACGAACTGCTCGCCGACTGGTTGCATCCGCAATTGCCTGATTTATATAATTAAATCGGTCCGGTGGTCGAATCGGCTTGATGTATCCCTCGGGTGGGCTGGCACGGAACGCACGATCCGCCGGTATTGGTCAAGTAACGCTGAAACTTGCGGGTAGCCTGACCGTTTGGATTTCTATGAAGAAAAGCCATGCTGCAATTCACTTGAAATTCGCCGCTCTTATGGCAATCGGCCTGCTGACAGGCCTGCCCAAGGCCTATGCCGATTTTCCAATTGGACCAAGTCCCAGAATAGCGGCGGCAAAACCTGTTCCGGCACCTTCCTGGCACATGGGCCAGGCTGCACCGGTGTTAAATGTGGTGAATCTGCGCGGCCAGCCCGTAACTTTAGCCGCGTTCGCGGGCAAGCCGTTGCTTCTGGAATTCGGGTCTCTTACCGAGCCGGCCTTCCGGTTAAGCGCCGGAAGTGTGACCTGGCTGGCAAGAAAATGGCGCGGCAAAATATCCGTGCTTATTGTGTATCAAGCCGAAGCCCATCCGGCGGGCACTTCCAAAGCACTGGTTCTTAACCAGCGGGCCGGATTCGCTATTCCCGCCGCCGCCAACGCGGCAGACCGACGGAAAGCCGCGGCGGAGGCTGCAGCGCGACTGCATTTGCCGGCCAGTATGGTTTCGTTGGATGCAATAACCAATGCCACATCCATCGCCTATGGAAGCCTTCCCAATATGACGTTTTTATTGGATGGAACTGGAAAACTGGTTGGCGCATGGCCTTGGATGGCTCCATCACAGGTGAATGGCGCGGTCCAAGATCAATTGGCCAATCGTCCAATTCCCCAGCGGCTGATGGGACCCGGCTTTAGCCGCCAGGCCGGTCCGCCGTTGGAATTTGATGCCCGCTTTCTGCCTCCCGGCAGCCTGCAGGGACTGGCTGCGGCATTAGATGACGCCGGCGTCACTCGCCCCGCGTTGCGTCGCTTGTTGCCGGAATTGCAGCGTTTCACCAGTTCACTTATTCAGACGCGCGAAGCCATCGTGCAAATGCGCCGGCGCGGTCAATATGGCCAGTCGTTCCGCCAATCCTTGCGGGAAATTCTAGCCAAGGCACGCCAACGCGCTGCGGACTTCAAAAAAGCACTTCGTCAAACTGTTTCTGCGGAACAATACCGGCGGATTTATGCCGACCTGGACCGCGGCAAGTTGCGGCGGGTTTTTGATTCCGGTAACTAACCTTTTAATCTAAATATGTGTGGGTTAAAACACGAGCTTTTTAAATTGAATGGAATTTCGACGCCATGACAGTGTCGGGCCAGCTAAACATTTCTTCGCTTTCCTGAATATAAATTATTGATTGCCATTGCGTGATTCCCCGCCGAAAGTATATAATGCCGAATTCGGTTGGAATCCGGAACTTGAGTTGCCCGGTTCCACTGGAGCCAGCACCCAGGACAGAAGCTTATGCGGCTGTCGCCTGGTCTGCCGGGAACGGTGTTTCGAGGAGTTGTTTCACCATGCCACATGTGATTACCGAACCATGCATCGGTACAAAAGATACGGCTTGTGTGGCCGTGTGCCCCGTGGATTGCATTCACCCCCGCAAGGATGAAGGGGAATTTACTCCAGCGGCGCAACTTTTTATTGATCCTGACACCTGCATTGATTGCGGATTATGCGTGGACGAATGTCCGGTGAAGGCCATTTTTCCGGAAGATGATGTTCCCGATGAATGGAAAAAGTATATTGCGGTGAACGCCGAGCATTATAAAAAATAGTACCGGAATCATTCTTTTCACGGCTGCTTTGCGCAGGTGAAGCGTCGGAAGAACCGGTATACTATCTATAAATAAGCGTTTTTGTGTGTCCCCAGGCATGTGCTTCGCTTCGCGCGGAACACCCATCTCCGACGGTTCAACATGGCGTTCATGTTGAATGACATAGTCGGGAGCGTGCCCGGGCCAGAATAGGAATTATTAAATGCCCCCAAGAACCAAACCGCGTTTTCAGTCTTTTGCCCGCCCTAAGATTCGCATTGCGAAAACCAGTTCCACTGGTAAGGTCTATGTGGATTACAAGGACATTGAAACTCTCAAGAAAATGCTTTCCATTAACGGAAAAATTCAGGGTCGCACCCGCACCGGGGCGGCTGCGTTTGAGCAGCGCATGATTACGGATGCAATAAAGCGCGCCCGCTTCATGGCAATGCTTCCGTTTGCTGGCAGTTCTCAGCCGGGCTGATTATATCCGCAAACTTGCGGTCCAACCCAGCAACCTGTTAATTGATGCGGGCCGCCGTTTTGGCATCGGCTTATGCAAGATTGACGGTCGCTCTGCGATTCATTTGGCATGGCGACGGAAGAGCCTTCTGGGTGCCGGTGTTTCCTCCCGATTGCTACTTTTGTGCAGACCGATTCTTTGCCTTGACTGCCGAATGCCCGCCCGTGGCGCGTTGATAAGAATAATTCGGGGCGTTTGGCTGGGATTTTTCGCAAGTTTAGGTTAACATAAAGGAATATTCTAAAACAAGGATATTCTCTTATGCTTGATTCGCGAAACTCTGGACTGGTTTGTCGTGTGGCGGAGCGCTTCCGTGCCATGGGCGATGAGAATCGCATTCGCATCCTTTCCCTTCTGGTGCAGGCTCCGGCCAATGTCACGGCGTTAACACGCGATCTGAAAATGAATCAGGCTTCTGTTTCCAAGCATTTGGGAATTCTGCGTCAGGCTGGCTTGGTGGATTTCGAGAGGCTCGGTTCGCAGTCTATTTATCGCATTGTAGACCCTTCCGTTCAAAATCTCTGCAAGCTGGTGTGTGATGGCGTTTTGCAGCATGCCCGGCAGCAGCACGAGGCTCTGCACGGCCCAACTTCTGGCGAAGTAAAGTCGGCCTGATCTTTATTCCCGCCCAACTGGCCGGATTCACCGGGTCGGCACAAATTGCTGGTGGAAAATCGCCATACCATCGAAAATAATGTAACCATGTCTTGGTCACCGGCGTAAGGGCTGTCGGTTGCGTTCTTTGCATTTTGACAGGAGTTACCTCATGGTGTTCACAAATCCACCCGCACCGCAGTGGCGGAATTCCCTAAAACGGCGGCTTGTGAAATCCGCTGTTGCCGGAATTCTTGCTGTCTCCGCCGCATCGGCAATCGCCAGCGGCCGATTGTCCGCCCAGCCACTGAACCCCGCCCTGATTCCCGCTGGCACACATTGGATTATTTATATTAATTCGGATGCACTGGTGAAAACTGGCATGGCCGATAAGCTGGCGGCCATGGCCGCTGACATGCAAAAATTTGCACCGCGCGCCGACGCTCACATGAAGCGACAGCAGGGAAAAATCAAAAAATTATGGGCTGCTATTTGCAAGGATTCGCACGACATACTGGTTTATGGGATGGCCGTTGGCCACAAGCAGTTCGTCATGCAATTACATGTCAATCCTTCA
>JAJZEY010000281.1 GCA_021805585.1 Planctomycetota bacterium | reverse complement strand
GTGATCTTCTCCCCCTTGCGGAGGTAGCCGTTAAAAACCCGGCCAATGCCGATCCGACCGACATATTCATTGTAGTCTATGTTTGTGACCTGCATCTGCAGCGGCTTTTCAAGGTCCGCCACGGGGCCTGGCACCTTGCTTACAATGGTATCCAGCAGGGGTCGCATATCGGTACTGCGATCTTCCATATTGAGCTTGGCGAAGCCGGCCCGGCCTGACGCATAGACCACTGGAAAATCAAGAGCGTCGTCGCTGGCTTCAAGTTCCACAAACAGATCAAAAATTTCGTTCAAGACTTCGTCCGGCCGGGCGTCCGGACGGTCGATTTTGTTAATCACCACGATCGGCTTGATGTGGTAATGGAATGCCTTCTTCAGCACAAAACGGGTCTGAGGCATGGGACCTTCGAACGCATCCACCAACAGAAGAACGCCGTCGGCCATTTTCAGCACACGTTCAACTTCGCCGCCGAAGTCGGCGTGACCGGGGGTATCAATAATATTGATTTTCCGTATGACGCCGGCGGAATCCGGATAGTTCATGGCGACATTTTTTGCCAGAATGGTAATTCCGCGTTCGCGTTCCAGCGGGTTATTGTCAAGAATAAGGGTTTTGTCCTCTAACTGGGCGGCGCGGAACATGCCGGATTGGCGCAACAATGCGTCCACCAGCGTGGTTTTGCCATGGTCAACGTGGGCGATGATGGCAATATTGCGTAATTCGTCACGGCGTTTCATAACGGTCTTTCCGAAAACATTTCCTCTAGCAAGGGCGTGGGGGCGAAAGCCGCCCCCATCCGCCGGGCAAAAAGCCAAGCCCTGTATTGTAGTTGGAAATGTCGTGAGTATAAAGGGACTCGCGGAAATTATTGTTGTCAAGAAGTAGAAATGTCACCCTGTTAGCCGAAGTAGAAGTGTCATTCTGATATCGATAACCCGGCGGCCCGGCTGCACCATATTGATCATGCCGCAGGGGCTGCAAGGCATCCAGGATCAGCTTTATGACATTTTTTGAGCCATGTTTATCGGTATGCAGCCTTATCCCGCGGCCTCTTGTCGCGCGTCGCCGCGCCCGCCCGATTCGCCCGGATTTCGTCCCGCGCCCCCATAACTTCCCCGCCTTTGGCCGCCACATTGCTTCATCTTACGCACCCGCGATTATGAAACCATTTGGCGGAACAGGCGTTTAGCCTGTGGCCCGAGGCCGCAGGTTGCCTTGACGAACCGGCACGCACACGCCTAGATTGGTGGCGCGGGCCGGGTGCCCCGGCCATACTGGAGACGACATTATGTTCTATTCGACACACCGCATCATCTCATCGGCCTGGCGATGGCCCGCGCGTACAATGGTCCTGGCCTGCATGGCGGCCCTGCCGGCGATTCTGGCGGGCTGCTCGCACGGCTACAACTACTACCGGCCCAGCGTGTCAAGCTTTCAGCCGGGCGATACCGGGCTTCAGTCGCGCGATCTGGTGGACATGACCGACCGGCTGTCCGCCGATCTTTTGAAAATTCCGGAAATCGCCAACAATCCGAACAAAGTGATTGTGGTCATGGGGACCATTCACAACCAGACTTCCACACCCTGGCAGAACGATCAGATTTATCTGGCCCGCATGAGAGCACTCCTCAACCAGTACGCCCGCGACCGGATGGCCTTTGTCCTGCCATTGGCCAATGCCGCCGCCCTTCAGCAGAAATATCTTGGTGGCCAACAGAATACGTTGAATCCCGGAACGGGCCAATGGCAGAATTCCACATTAAGGCCGCAGTATGTGCTCAACGGCACCTTTTATGATTTGCCCAACACCGCCACCACCTATTACCTTTGCACCTTCAAGCTCGTCAGCATCGCAACTGGTGAAATTGTCTGGGAAAACAAATATGAAGTCCGATCGCTTAACTTTGGCCAGTGACGGCAAGTATATATCCAGTGCCATCGGAGAAACATGGTGAGCCGCCCGACCTTCGACGCTTTACGTCGCGCGGGCCTTACACCTGTACACGGTCCGCTCGCGTCCCGCCCACGGTTTTTCACCGCCTGCCTGGCACTGCTGCTGATGGCAACAATGTTCTGCGCCGGCGGCTGCGCGGGGCCGGCCATAAGCGTGCGCGCCCGCGCGCCTTTCCTTGATTCCAAAGACCTTATCAATATGACTGACAAAATGGCCGCAAAAATCGCCGCCGACCCCGTCATTGCCGCCATTACCGCCCGTGGACCAATGGTCATCGTGCTGGACAACCTGAAAAATGAGACCAACCAGATCATCACCCGTGGCCAAGGTGACGCATTTCTGCATCGGGTGCGCGTTCTCCTGGCATCACACCAGTCTCTGAAAGGACGATTTGTTTTTGTCGTCAATCCCGCGGCGCTGCGGCGGCTTCAGAACCGGTTGGGCTTATCCGCAGCTTCCGATTCTCCGCCGCCGGGCATTATTCCCGCCTACGCCCTGCAGGCCACGTTTTATGCGGATACCAAAGTATCGCAGGCTTTCCGCAGCGATTATTACCTGTGCACGTTTTTCCTGACCAATATTTCCACCGGGCGGATTGTCTGGGAAGGGTCTTACGAAACTAAAAAAGCGGTGCACAACGGCTTTCTGTATTAGCAGCGCCGCAGACCCAACAAGTCTGCAACGAGGTTGCAAATAGCGCCGTGCGGAATTACCTTTCAATGAGAATCCGACCCGTCGGCGGATGGCGGTCCGGCTCGGCACCGCACATGGAAACCAGAAATACGGGAGTTGCTGAATGAATGTTGACTCAAAGGTATCGCACATCTCGCGGCGCGATATGTTGGCCGGGTCGCTGGCGGTTTCATCTTTGACCGCTTTGGCTGATATTGGCGGACTCCTGAAACATGCTCGCGCCGCCGCGGCCCCTCCCCCACACACCACGGGCGGGCCGGATTTTCGTTTCCCAGAACGCATCCGCTACGACGGTCAATGCCTGACCATCGACGGCCAGGATACGTTTATTTATTCCGGATCGTTCCATTATTTCCGCTGCCCCAAACCGCTGTGGCGCCGCCGCTTTGAAAAGATAAAAGCGGCCGGCTTCAATTGCGTGCAGACCTATATCGCGTGGAACGTCCACGAAAATGTCATGCCCAAATCACTTGATGATTATTCACATGTTGATATGACGGATTTTGAAGATTATCTGACCATGGCCAGGGAATTTGGTTTGTATGTGCTGGCCCGCCCCGGGCCATATATCTGCGCCGAATGGGACACCGGAGGGTTCCCCCAGTGGCTGATCACCAAACGCCCCAAAGACTACAGCGGCCTCTGGCTCCGGTCCGATGAGCCGACGTTCATGGCCTGGAGCCGCCACTGGTACAACGCCGTCTGCCCGGTCATTGCCCGCCACCAGATCACGCGGCAGCCGAAGGGCAAAACCGGTGTCATCATGTTCCAAGTGGAAAATGAATATGATTTCCCATCGTTTCCGCGCCATGTCAAACGTCAATATGTTCGATCTCTGGTGCAGGGGGCACTGGAAAACGGCATTGAAGTGCCGTTTTATATCAACTGGGGGTCATGTATCTATGGAGCAAAGGACCATTTGCTCAGGCAGGTCTTTGATACCTGCGATTTTTACCCCCGCTACAATGTTCCCTCCGTCGCCGGTTCCATCGACGGCAACGGCCATGCGCAGCCCCACGCCCCGCGCATGACCGCCGAACTTCAGGGCGGCTGGTTTACCAATGTTGGGCAGGCCCCGGCACTTGTGCCTGATGCGGATTTGTATGTACATGGATGCGGTCCGGCACAAATTAACAACCTGACACTTTTTGTTTTCGCCCACGGCGATACCATCACCAATTATTACATGCTTTTTGGCGGTACAAATCTTGATGGTCGCGCCGGCCAGGGAGTCGCGACCTCCTATGATTACAGCAGCCCCATTCGCGAGTGCGGCGGTGTAGGCGAGAAATTCCAGCGGGTTGGCGCTATTGCGGATATGCTGAAAATTCACGGCCCGGCTCTTTGTCGCGCCACCACGGTGCCAGTGCGCGCCGCCACGGGATCAAAAGATGTCTCCGTCCTGTTGCGTCAGGCAAAAGATGGCGCCCGCTATTTCTTTATCCGCAGCCAAAATACCAGCCAGTCACGCCACGGCACCGCGCATGTTCGCACATCCGGCCCGAATTCCCAGGCAGTCAGTTTTCATTACAATCTTGAGCCTTTCGGATCAAAAATATTCTTTGTTCCCGCCGGCACCGGCGTTGACAGTGGCGTGTGGCTTCCCGAACAGACCGCCCCCACTGAACGCCCCGGCAAGCTGCCTCAGCCCGTTACCATTTCCGAGGTGCGCTGGGCGGTAGACCCCGGAGCCTTGGCTTGGCAACCCATTAAAATCGGCCAGACGCTTGCCGAAATGCTCCGCGGCATGGCCGTAGGCGTGACGGGCGAGCACGGTGGCGCGCAACGTGTCGTCGAGCCCGGTCAGCACGCAGACGAACAGCGTGTCGTCCTCAGCGAGCGCCGCCCGGTCCAGCCCGAAAAGTGGGCTCTCCTCGGTGATCCGGTGCATCACCGTCCAGGACAGGGCAAACAGCGAGGTCCGCGCGCGCACCAGCTTCAGATCGTCGAAGCGGCGCATGGCGATGCCTTCCTTGGTGACCGACTCGTAGGCGAACGTCAGCGCCGCCTCCGTGGCCCCCAGCGCGTCCTTCCACACCTCCGTCAGCTTGCGGCCCGCGTCGTCGTAGCCGTACTCGCGCGAACGCCCCAGCCGGTCCACCTGCGCCGTC
>JAJZEY010000191.1 GCA_021805585.1 Planctomycetota bacterium | reverse complement strand
TGGCCTTATGACATGGGCCAATATGATTATCGCGACAGGTCATAACAATCTGGCGATGAACCGGGGGGTCAAGCAGGTGGCCGAGCGATTTATTGATGGTCGCAAACTTCAGGAAGGAATGCTCAATCGGGTGGAGGCGGTCATACGCTGCTTCGACCCCTGCTTGAGTTGTTCCACCCACGCACTGGGACAAATGCCCTTACGCGTGGAATTAAAAGGTCCGGAAGGCGAGGTGTTCGATGTACTCACACGCGACTGAACCCAATAAGCCGCGCCACACTCTGGTAATCGGCTTTGGTAACACCTTACGCAGTGATGATGGGGCCGGTCCGGTTGTGGCCAAGCTCCTCGCCGATCGCCTGGCGGCGGAACAAGCGTCGGGCGTTGTGGCGCTGGCCGTGATACAACTTTTGCCGGAACTTGCGGAGAATATCAGCCGTTCAAAATGCGTGATCTTTATTGATGCGAGCGTGAAGGTGCCTGTGGGCCGGCTGGATGTCGGCCGTATCCAATCCCACCGCCCGGAGGAGCATCCAAGTCGTCTTGGGCATCATGAAACCCCGGAGCGCCTGCTGGCCATATGCGAGAAGGTCTTTGGCGATGTGCCGCCGGCCTTTGTTCTGGCTATTGGCGCGGCAAGCCTGGAACTTGGCTCGCATTTAAGCCGCGCCGTTAAACCCGCGGTTCGAGAATTGGCGAATCATCTTTTTGAGGGTCTGGTTCGCAAGGGACAAAATTACTCCAAACCAACACCTTCCTGGAATCCGTGGCATAGTCCAGAAGCTATTCATATCTGGACAAATATGTGTGAAGCTGCAACAGTTGAAAATCCATTTATTGGTAAAGGCATTATATGACAATGACACCGAATCAAAAGTGCGTCACCATCGATGGCAACGAAGCTGCGGCCAGCGTCGCGTTTCGTACCAGCGAATTGGCGGCGATTTATCCAATTACACCCTCCAGTAACATGGGGGAACTGGCCGACGAATGGGCTACACGCCGTCACACCAATATCTGGGGAGGAATCCCCACTGTGGTGGAAATGCAAAGTGAAGGCGGCGCAATCGGTGCCGTCCATGGAGGCTTAAGCGCGGGTGCCATTTGCACCACATTCACGGCTTCGCAGGGGCTGCTATTGATGATTCCCAATATGTATAAGATCGCGGGCGAACTTACCAGCTTTGTCATGCATGTCGCGGCGCGCAGCGTCGCCACCCATGCCCTTTCCATTTTTGGCGATCATTCCGATATTATGGCCTGTCGACAGACCGGTTTTGCCATTTTGGGTGGCACAAGCGTTCAGGAAGCACACGATCTGGCGGCAATCAGTACCGCCTGCACGCTCCGTTCGCGAATACCTTTCCTTCATTTTTTCGACGGGTTCCGGACCTCACATGAACTCAATCGGGTCCAGATGCTCACAGATGAACACTTACGTGCCATCGTTCGCCGGGAATGGGTGGATGCCCATCGCGATCGGGCACTTACACCGGACAAGCCCGTATTGCGCGGCACTGCACAAAACCCGGACACCTTTTTTCAGGCGCGGGAGGCGTGCAATACCTTTTATAATCAACTCTCTGTCATTATTCCCGAGGAAATGAATCGCTTTGCAGAACTTACCGGCCGCTCCTATCAGGCGTATGAATATGTTGGAGCCCCCCAGGCTGATCGCGTTATAGTCGCCATGGGCAGCGGCGCCCAGACTGCCGCCGAGACTGTTCGCTATCTGGTGGCACGGGGTGCCAGAGTTGGCTGTGTGATTGTCCGGCTTTATCGCCCTTTTGTCGTAAATCAATTTGTGACGGCATTGCCCGCTTCCACGAAGCGCATCGCGGTGCTGGATCGAACCAAGGAACCCGGTGCCGTTGGCGAGCCGCTTTATCAGGATGTTGTAGCGGCTTTGCATGAGGCCATGCAAAGCTTCGTCGTGCCGATGGACACCATGCCCGAGGTGATCGGCGGCCGTTATGGGCTTTCAAGCAAGGAATTCACGCCCGCCATGGTCAAGGCGGTACTGGACGAACTTGCAAAGGAACATCCGCTCCGGCGTTTTACCGTTGGCATTAATGACGATGTCACCCATTTGTCTTTGTCCGTGGATGATGCCTTTGATATTGAACCGCCCAAAGTGGTCAAGGCGATGTTTTTTGGCCTGGGTGCCGATGGAACCGTGGGTGCCAATAAAAACTCCATCAAAATTATCGGTGATGAAACGGATCTGTTTGCTCAAGGATATTTTGTTTACGATTCAAAAAAATCGGGTGCCATGACGATCTCGCATCTGCGGTTCGGCCCCGATCCGATTAAGGCCCCATACCTGATTCGCCGCGCGAATTTTATCGCCTGCCATCAGTTTGAATTCCTGGAAAACATGGACATCCTGGCCGCCGCGGAACATGGTGGCGTTTTTCTGATTAATGCACCGCTTGCGCCCGAAGATGTGTGGGGAGCCCTGCCGGTGGAAATTCAGCGCACGATCATTGAAAAGCATCTGAAACTCTATGCCATTGATGCGGGAAAAGTCGCGCGCGAAGCCGGCATGGGCGGGCGCATCAACACGGTGATGCAGGCCTGTTTCTTTGCAATTTCCGGCGTGTTGGGACGAGCCGAAGCTATTGCCGCCATTAAACACACCATTGAAAAAACCTACGCCAAACGTGGCGAGGAAGTGGTGAAACGCAATTTTCAGGCCGTCGATAAATCGCTGGAAAATCTCCACGCGATTCCCGTGCCGCAAACGGCGTCTTCTCTTCTGCATCAAACCGGTTTCGTCGATGAACGAATGGACGATTTTACCCGGCGCGTCCAGAGCGTCATGATGGCCGGCAAAGGCGACCTTCTGCCGGTCAGCGCGTTCCCCGTGGATGGCACCTGGCCAACCGGAACAACCCAATGGGAAAAGCGGAATATTGCGGTGGAAATTCCTGTCTGGGAACCGGAAGTCTGCATTCAATGCAACAAATGCGCTTTTGTCTGCCCGCATGCCGCCATTCGCGCCAAGGTATATGATTCTGCGCAAGCGTCCAATGCGCCGAAAAGCTTTCTTGGCGTACCCTACAAAGCACCAGATATGCGCGGCCTTACCTATACCTTGCAAGTCGCGCCCGAAGATTGCACCGGCTGCGGGCTGTGCGTGCAGGTTTGCCCCGCCAAAGACCGCACCGATCCCAAACACAAAGCCATCAACCTGATGCCCCAGCGAGACCGACGCGATCAGGAACGCGTCAATTATGCCTTCTTCCTCAATATTCCGGAGGTTGACCGCAGCCGCATAACCCGGCTTGATGCCAAATCCAGCCAGTTCCTGCTCCCACTGTTTGAATATTCCGGGGCTTGTGCCGGCTGCGGCGAAACGCCTTATATCAAACTTCTTACCCAGTTATTTGGCGACCGTTTGATCATCGCCAATGCCACCGGCTGTTCATCTATTTATGGCGGAAATCTGCCTACCACGCCCTATACCAGAAACCGCGATGGCCGCGGCCCCGCCTGGAGCAATTCCCTTTTTGAAGATAATGCCGAATTCGGTCTCGGCATTCGCCTGGGCGTTCTGGAACACATGAATCATGCCCGTAGAATTCTAACCGAGATGCGCGGCTTGCTCCGAGATCAGCTTGTTGACCAGTTGCTGGACGGCCCGCAAACCACGGAACACCAGATCGCGGAACAGCGGCAGCGCGTAATAGCGCTTCGCACAGCACTGGCCACCATTCCAGGCAATAAGGCCATCCTCCTGGCACAACTGGCCGATTATCTTGTCCATAGGAGCATCTGGATCATTGGCGGCGATGGCTGGGCCTACGATATTGACTACGGCGGCCTGGATCATGTTTTAAGTCTGCCTTTTGATGTTAATGTTCTGGTACTGGATACGGAAGTTTATTCCAACACCGGCGGACAAAGTTCCAAGAGTACGCCTTTGGGTGCGGCCGCAAAATATGCCTCCGCAGGCAAAGCCACCGCCAAAAAAGACCTGGGGCTTATGGCTATGAGCTACCGCCACGCCTATGTAGCCAGCGTGGCCATGGGCGCAAATGACAATCAGACGGTTAAGGCAATAGCTGAGGCTGCGGCTTATCCCGGACCGTCTCTGGTGATTGCTTACAGCCACTGTATCGCGCATGGCTATGACCTGCGCATGGGCCTTGACCAGCAGAAAATGGCCGTTGAAAGCGGTGTGTGGCCGCTGTACCGCTATGACCCGCGGCTGGTGAAACTCGGCAAACCGCCGCTGCAGCTTGATGCGACCACTGTCCGCGCTTCAGTCCGCGATTATATGCGTAATGAAACCCGTTTTGCCATGGTGGAAAAGATGGATGCAGCGCGCTTTCATATGCTCTCGGATCAAGCCGCGTGCGACACCGGCCGCCGCGTCGCCCTGTATACGGAACTTTCACGAATTGTGCTGCCGAATTTCCAGGGCAAACCCGTCAGCGACACACCCGCTTCGGCCGACCCGGTGTAATTCCGCGACCTTGTATAAGGAATGCTTTTCATGATTAATCTTTCCACCACTTATATGGGTTTTATTCTGGCCAGTCCCCTTATTCCGGGTGCCTCGCCCATGCTCCAGGACATTGACGTTGTCCGTCGCCTGGAAGATGCCGGTGCGCCCATGTTTATCATGTATTCCATATTTGAAGAGCAGCTCATCAAAGAACAGGTCTCTTTGAACTGGGCAATGGAGCATGCCGATTATTCCAATTTTGAGGCCAGTACTTTTCTGCCCCGTCCGGAAGATTTCCGTCTCGGCCCGGAGGAATAT
>JAJZEY010000076.1 GCA_021805585.1 Planctomycetota bacterium | reverse complement strand
GGACGAAAGGCCCCCAGGCGTGACATGCACCGCCATGATGGGAATTATTGCCAGCGATAGTTACACTCTGGAAGTGCGCGATGCCGGCCTTATCGCCGCCGCCCAGCGAGTGGAACACTACGAAATTGCCGCTTACGGCACGGCACGATCGTTCGCATTGCAATTGGATGACCAAGCCAGCGCCAAGCTTCTGGAACGGACGCTGAAAGAGGAAGGCGACTGCAATAAAGCGCTTACTCATTTAGCCCAATCAGGCATTAACCAGCGCGCCGCTGAGGCACAGCCGATGCTGCAGGACGCCTGAAAGCCGACCGCACTCCGCTGGGGCGAGATCGCCAGCACAATATTCCGCTTTCTTTTTTTGCTCTCTTCCCTCTCTCTCTGGGAAGGGGTCCATGCAATATGGACCTCTTCCTTTTTATTTAAATACCGGCACAAGTCGGCAATCATAAATGTAAAATAAATACCTGCAATAGACCGACGCATGGAACAGCCGACCGCGCCAGGCGATGAAAATCATGCGCGTTTTGCGCCACGTTGCCAACGAGTGGTTCACCTCTCATAAATACTGTTTCGTGTCCGCACGCCTTCGTGGACACAATTCGTTTATCCGGCTGCGGGTCATCACGGCTTGGGAAACCGCTGGACTGGCGCTACAATAGTGTCGCCTGATGATATCCGCCGGGTAACAGCGAGGAGATTTTATGAATTATGAGAAATACTTTCGAATCAGACCCGGTCGGAAGGTGAGACTTTCGGAAATTGATACCGGATTTACCGGACCTCCCGGTGGGCGAAAAAAGGCCGCCGGGGATATTGAACATTACCGGCGGAAGCTATGCGAACTTCAGGAATTGCTGTATGCCGACCGCCGACATTCACTGCTGATCTGCCTTCAAGGCATGGATGCCGGCGGCAAGGACGGAACGATTAACCATGTGCTTGGTGCCATGAACCCGCAGGGTTGCCGGGTGGTCGGGTTCAAGCAGCCCACACCGGAGGAATTAAGCCATGATTTTCTGTGGCGGATACATCAGGCGGCTCCGGCGCGGGGCGAAGTGGTGGTATTCAACCGTTCCCACTATGAAGACGTGCTGATCGCGCGCGTCCACAACCTGGTTCCCAAAGAGGTCTGGTCACGCCGTTATGACGCTATTAACAACTTTGAAAAAGAACTGGCGGATTCCGGCGTCCATATTATTAAGTTATATCTGCATATATCAAAAAAAGAACAGTTAAAAAGATTTCACGACAGACTTGATGATCCCGCAAGGCAGTGGAAAATAAGCGATGCGGACTATACGGAACGGACTTTCTGGAAGGAATACGCAAAGGCTTACGAAGAAGCGCTATCCCGTTGCAGCACCGCATGGGCCCCCTGGTACGTTATTCCGGCGGACCACAAATGGTTCCGCAACCTGGTCGTCGGACGGATTGTGGTGGACCACATGAAGGCATTGAAGATGTCATTCCCCGGGCCTACCGTCGATATCGCGCGGATTCGCCGGAAATATCACGCCCAAATCGCACAACAGCGTTAAGGACGCAATTCCATCGCGTGCGCCACAACCCTATCGTGCCGCCGCGATCAACGAATTGCCGGTCATCAGGTTCCGGTGACGCAGCGCTGTGCGTTCGCAATGACGGCGTAATGGTGCCGCTATGACGGCCAAAACGTGTCGTCAAAAATGTCATCAAGGCCGTCTGGCGGTACGGCCACCCCCTCCGGCAATTCGTTTATTGGCCATTTTACTTTCGCAATGAAAAGGACTACAATAAGGTAACTTTTACTGGATGTAAAATACCCTTCAAGGCCTGTTACAAGGGACTTGGGTTATGACCAGAAAACGTTCTATCTTCTGTGCCGTGACGATTTCGCTCGTGACCTTTTTAGGCACGCTTCACGCGGACTTGATCACCCTTAAAGATGGCCGGGTTATCAACGGCCGCCTCTATCGCGATTCCGACCAGTACATCATTGCTCCCACCAAGGGGCAGCCGTTTAAGGTTGCGCTGAATCAAGTGGTCGGTATTACGTTGCAAACCACCGCAAGCCCGGCGAGGCAAGCCACTGAAAATTGGCGATATATTCAATCCCAGGTTAAACGCAGCGGAAATTTAACCCAAATCATTACTCTGTTGCACGGCTTTATAAAAAAATATGCCGACTCACCCAAGGTTCCAACCGCACGCAAATATCTTGCACAATTCAGGCATTACCGGAACGCCGGGTTCGTCCAAGTTGGCGGCCATTGGATGTCGTCTGATCAACGCGCGAAACTTATCGCTTTGTGTGCAGGCCAGACCGCCGCAGCACAAAAACTGCTTGTGGCCGGAAAACTTGCACAAGCCGAAGCCCACGTCACCGCGGCGCTTCAGGTGGACCCCAAAAATGTAAACGGGTTAATTCTTCGCGGCATTATCGCATACCAGCGAAACAATATTCAGACCGCCGGCCATGCGTTCACCGCGGCTCTGCAAGCGGATCCAAAAAATATTGTCGCGCTTAACGACCAGGCCGTTACCTTATTCCGCCAGCGAAGACAGCCCGCCGCACTGGTGGCTTATCAGAAGGCATTGCATATTGACAACGGTAATCGCATGTTGCTGGACAACGTGGCTGCGGCATTGCAGATTTATAAAAAATCGCAGCGAACACCGCTTTACCGCAACCTTAAATCCAGTTTCCGGCTTGCGGATCGGCACATGCAGGCGCGTATGGCCCGCCACGGCCTTTACCGTTTTGGCGCGGGCTGGGTCGACGCGAAAACGGCACGTATTCTGGAAAAGCGTCTGGCGGCCTACCGCAGCCGGAAAAGCGCCCTTGATTCACAGTATCAGATCAATCTTGTTGCGCTGCAAAGCGTTAATACCCAGATCGCCAATGTGAACCAGCAGATCAACGCCCTGATTAATGCCATTAATATTATGCAAATTAATCAGGGGGCGATTGTCAACCAGACCGGAGGGTTTGATCTGGGAAATCAGGCCATAGTCTATTCGGATGTCGCCGCTCTTTCCCAGGCACAAACGCATCAGATGCAGCTTGTTACGCAGCGCGTTTCAATTCTGGCCGGTATTAAATCGCTGAAAATTCAGGCCGCACAACTGGAAAAACATGCCCCGCGGCTTGCCCTGCGGCCCACCGAGTACATGATGCTGCCAATGGATCAAACCAATGTACCGCTGCCCGCACTGCTGCCGGCCACCGCAATCACCAACGCGCCGCCAACAATTCCACAGCACCCGCACACGCATTAAAACAGCGTTCCGCTTCCGCTTCAGCCATCCATGAAGACCGCGTGAAGGTCAGAACTGCCGCAGGAAACGCAAATCATTTTCATACAAGGAGCGGATATCTTCAATGCCGTGGCGGCGCATGGCCACCCGTTCCACCCCAAGTCCAAATGCGAATCCGGTATAGATTTCCGGATCTAATTTCACAGCCTCAAGCACGTTGGGATCCACCATGCCGCAGCCGCCAAGTTCAATCCAGCGTGTGGTGCCGTCCGCATAATGAAACAGAATGTCAAATTCCGCGCTTGGTTCGGTAAATGGGAAAAAGCTCGGCCGAAAGCGCGTTTGCACGTCAGGCCCGAAAAAGCCCTTGGCAAACTGATCGATGCAGGTTTTCAAATCCACCATGGTAATGCCCCGGTCAATGACGAGGCCTTCCAATTGGTGAAACATCCAGGAATGGGTTGCATCCACCGTATCGGGTCGATAAACCCGTCCCGGAGCAACAATGCGAATGGGCGGACGCCGCGTTTCCATCACGCGTATCTGCACGCTGCTGGTCTGAGACCGCAGCATAAACGGTGCCGCGGTGGTTGGCCGATCCAGGTAAAAATTATCCAATGGGTCCCGCGCCGGATGGTGGCGTGGCACGTTCAGCGCTTCAAAGTTGTGAAATTCGTCTTCAATTTCCGGTCCATCCACCACGGAAAATCCCATGCGGGCAAACAGACCGGTCAGTGCGCCAATTGTCTGATTGATGACGTGCAGCGAACCGGCTTGATAATTTTCAAATTTCAGCCGCCCCGGTTCCGTAATGTCCACGGTTATATCAGCCGCGGATTCACTGGCTTTGGCACGGTCGGTCGCGGCCTGAAAAAGCTCTTCGACGGCGCGTTTGACCTCGTTGAGCTGCTTGCCGTATTCACGTTTTTGTGCCGACTCAAGCGTGCGCAGAAAGTCACTGGCCTGTTTCAATCGGCCTTTGGTTCCCAGAAATTCAATGCGGAATGCTTCCGCCTGCTCCGCCGTGGAAACGGCGGCCTGTTTCGCCCCAGCCGCTGCGAGAAGTTCATCCAGATTCATCGCCGTCCGCCAATATGCGTCGCATCATGCAACGCCGCGGTCAGATCACCGGGAAGGGCATTTGCCCCGGTCCGGGACCTGCCGACATGTCACATGGACATGACCCCGGAAATTAAGCCGCAGCCGCCACACCGAGTGCCTGTCGAGCCAAATTGACAATAGCATCAAACGCGGCCGGATCGGCAATCGCGATTTCGCTTAAACTTTTACGGTTTAAGGTGATATTGGCCTTGGCAAGGCCCGCAATCAACTGGCTGTACCGCAGGCCACGGGCGGTGGCCGCGGCATTTAACCGGGTAATCCAGAGTGCGCGATAATCACGCTTCTTTTCCTTGCGACCACTGAAGCGATTGGCACCGGCCCGAAGCAGGGTCTCATGGGCTGTTTTATAAAGTTTGCTGCGGCCTCCGACAAAGCCTTTGGCTCGCTTGAGCAGCTTTTTGTGCCGCTTGTGACGAGCG
>JAJZEY010000149.1 GCA_021805585.1 Planctomycetota bacterium | reverse complement strand
GGTCAAGCTTGGAGGCAAGCTCCTGGCTGAAAACCGCGGGGGCGGACGGTTCGTCGGCCACCAGCGGCGCATCAATTTCATCACCAAGATCAAATTGATGCAGAAACGCATTGAGATGTTTACGCAGAATTTTAGCCGCTTCAATCAGGGCCAATTCCGGCGTGATGGTTCCATTGGTCCAGATTTCCAGCAGCAGGCGGTCATAATTGGTTTTCTGACCGACGCGCGTATCCTCGGTTTTGTAACGTACACGCGTCACCGGCGAATAAACCGAGTCAATTGGAATAATACCGATGATCTGTTCTTCGGCGGTGTTTTCGGCGGCGGTCACAAAGCCGCGACCTTTATGAATTTCCAGTTCCATGTCAAAGGTCATGTCGCTGGTAAGGGTGGCCAGAACCAGGTCCTTGTTGTGGATGGTTATGGCCGGGTCACCCTGCAGGTCGCCGGCGGTTACCACGGCCGGACCTTTCTTGCGCACCGTAAGGTTTTTGGGAACATCTCCTTCCAGCGAGACAATCAGCGACTTGACGTTGAGAATAATGTCGGTGACATCTTCCACAACACCCTGTATCTGGGCAAATTCATGCTCCGCACCGGCGATGCGCACCGAAACCGGAGCCGCACCTTCCAGGCTGCTAAGCAGTACGCGGCGAAGCGAATTGCCAATGGTCGTACCGAACCCGCGTTCAAACGGTTCGATGGTAAATTTGCCATACGTTTCGTTAAGGATGGAATGATCCACATCCACTTTGGTGGGCAATTCAAGCCCGCGCCAGCGCATACGCATAAGAAAAACCTCCGATTCAAACCGCCGCGGGATTATCGCCGCATGGCATCTATCACCACGGCAGGAAAACATCAAATAATATCACCCGGGCGGCATAGCCCGGGCATTGGCACCGGCGGCCACACGGATTCATCATCCGGTGACCGAAAAATTAAACCCGGCGCTTTTTGGGAGGCCGGCAGCCATTGTGCGGCAGCGGCGTGTTGTCTTCAATGGACGTAATTTTCAGACCGCTGTTCTGAAGGGCGGTAATAGCGGATTCCCGCCCCGACCCCGGTCCGTTCACGCGAACTTCCAGCTCCTGAAGGCCAAACTTCTTGGCCTTGCCGGCGCAGTTTTCGGCAGCGCGGGTGGCGGCGAAGGGGGTGCTTTTACGCGAACCCTTGAAGCCGACGGTCCCGGCTGAATCCCAGGCCAGGGTTTCTCCGTTGACATCGGTAATCGTCACCTGTGTGTTGTTGAAGCTCGCTTTGATGTGGGCGATTCCACGAACCACATTCTTGCGAACTTTCTTCTTCCCAACCTTTGCCATAAGCACACCTTTGTTAATAGCCAGCGAAGCCAACAGCGTCGCGAATCCATCCGGTTTTTATTCCGACGGGCCGGACATTCCTTAAGTCCGCAGCCCGCTTACATTGAGTCGGTTTTGGGTCCGTCCGCAAAAAGCGGATAATTCAAGACCCCGATTATTTATCGGTTACCCGTGCAATTCCTTGACGCCCTTCTTGCCGGCGACGGTCTTGCGTGGTCCCTTGCGGGTACGCGCGTTTGATTTCGTGCGCTGCCCGCGAACCGGCAGATTACGCCGATGGCGCGATCCGCGGTAAGACTGAATATCCTTAAGTCGGGCGATATTCTGCTGCAACTGCCGACGAAGGGCACCTTCCACGACAATGCTGCGGTCGATAATGTTGACAATGCGGGCGACTTCATCTTCGGTAAGGTCCTTGGCCCGTTTCTGCGGATCAATAGAGGCTTCCTTCAGGATGCTCATGGCATTGACGGGACCCACGCCATAGACATAGCGAAGAGAAATTCGCACGGGCTTGTCCAAGGGAATATCCACACCGGAAATACGGGGCATTCGAGGCTCCTTAACCTGCTATCCATATTGTAATGAGCGGTCGCGCCACGTCGCCCGGGGCGCCACAACCCGGTTCAACCCTGGCGCTGCTTGTGGCGCGGGTCGGCTTTGCATATAACGCGCAAAACTCCAGCGCGCCGCACCACAATGCAATGTTCACAAATTCGTTTAACGCTTGATCTTACTTTCATGGTCGCGATCCATTTCGTTGAATTCAACGGCAGGCGAACATCGCCCGATCCGCCGGTCTCATGCCGCCAGGCCGATACCCTTGCGCACCGACGGACTGATCCCTGCGGGACCAGCGGTGCGGTTCATGGAAGGCTGTCAGGCGGCCATCCAAGCCAAGCCCAGCAGTCTACCATGAGGTCTGATTTTTGCCAACTGTCATTGCCTTTGCCGATTTTCAATTCCGCCTGAATATTCCGTTCCGCGTTGCCGGTGCAATCGCGGCGGCCGCCTTCCATTGAAGGCCTTAAAGATGCAAATGACGGCATATTGGCCGCCTGCGATCAATTCCGGGTTATAATTCTACCGCGCGAAAGATCGTAAGGAGACATTTCCACAATGACCCGGTCCCCAGGGAGAATTCGGATATAATTCACCCGCATCTTGCCGGAAATATGCGCCAGAATAATGTGGCCGTTCTCCAGTTTGACCCGAAACATCGCGTTGGGCAGCGCTTCACTGACCACAGCCTCAACACGAAGTGCTTCTTCCTTTGGCATTCAAATCCCCGTCAGAGCCATAAAACAGCGGCGAGCCGGCCAAACACGCAATAAACCCGGCCCGCGAGCCGGGCTTTCATGCGCAACGGCACCGCCAGCAGATATTTTCTGCTTGAATTTTGCAATTATGCCTGATCACAGCCCATTTGTCAATATTTCGCATCCGTTGGCCGTGACGGCTAAAGTATGTTCGACATGGGCGGCGGCGGAATCGTCTTTTGAAACCACGGTCCAGCCGTCATCCAGCACCGCCACTTCCGGACCACCAATAATGACCATCGGCTCAACGGCAATGGTCATTCCCGGCTCCAGATAAAAATCATCGCGATTCAGAAATTCGGGTGACACAAAATTGGGAATTTTCGGGTCTTCGTGCATCCGCCGGCCTATGCCATGCCCCACAAATTCGCGCACACATGAAAAGCCGTTGCTTTCCACATGGGCCTGCATTTTCTTGGCAATTTCGCTCCAGCGAATCCGCGGACGAACGGACTTTATCGCCAAATTTAAAGTTTCTTCGCTTACACGAATAAGTTTTGCGATAGAATCCGAAACCGTGCCTACCGGCACAGTGATCGCGGAATCTCCACACCAGCCATCCAGCCGAATGCCGCAATCAATGCTGACCACATCGCCTTCCTGCAAAATGCGCGAGCCGGGAATGCCGTGAACGACTTCCTGATTGACACTGATACATGTATTACCCGGGAAGCCGCGCCCCGGTTCATAGGTAGGGTAATTTTTAAATAATCCCACACCCTTAAGTGATGTAAACGTGTCAAAGGCCAACTGGTCCAATTCGGCTGTGGAAATTCCGGGGCGCACCGCCTTACGACAGGCCGCAAGGGATTGATACACCACGCGCCCCGCCGCCCGCATCAGTTCAATTTCCTGCCGAGATTTTAACGCAATTCGCATTCAAGCTTTCCGAGTCAGATTCCGCTGCATATCTACGATTAACCTTACCGGCCACATGACGCCGCCCTGAACCATCGGCGGCGCGACATGGTGTGTTTAGCTCTGCTCCAAATTGTCGGCGAAATGCCGACGGATTTTATCCAGGACGGACACGGTGACGTCGTTTGGCGCGCCGGTGGCATCTATGGTTTTGAAGTCTCCCTGCTGCGCATAAAACGAAATGAGGGGTGCCATGCTTTCCTGATAAGTGTGAATCCGTGTCCGCACCACTTCGGGCTGGTCGTCCTCGCGAATGATCAGCGCGGTTTCGTCGTTGTCGCAATGGCCGGGAACTTGTGGCGGCATGGAATCCAGATGATAAACCGCCAGACAGACCGGGCATATTCGCCGCCCTTCAAAGCGGCGGGCGAGCACGGACGGGTCGACCACAAAATTCAAAACCAGTCCAAGCGGCCGATTGGCTTTTTGCAACATGTTTTTCAACGCCTGCGCCTGAGGCAGCGTGCGCGGAAAGCCATCCAGCACAAAGCCGCGGTCCAAGGCGGCAATCTTTTTTTCCATCAGGCGGATCATGAGGTCATCGGGAACCAGCAGACCATTGTCAATAAAATCTCGAATGCGCATGCCCAGTGGCGAACCGCTCATCTTTTCGCCGCGCAGAAGATCCCCGCTTGAAAGGTGAACCAGGTTGAATTCCTGACAAATGCGAACAGCCTGTGTTCCCTTCCCGGCACCCGGTGGTCCCAAGAGGGCGATTCTCATGCGGCCGATCCTTTTATCGGCCGGATACCCGTGGAAGTCCCCTGCGCGGCGGCGGGTTTGCGCCGGCCGGAAGATGAACTTTCCGGTTCCAGCAGGCTGCCGTAGTTTCGCATGACCAGGTTTGCTTCAACGCGGTTAATGAAGTCCAACAGCACGCTGACGACAATCAACAGGCCGGTACCCCCAAGGAACTGGGTAATCATATAATTCACGCCCATATACCGCGAAACCACCGTGGGCACCAGTGCTATAACCGCCAGGAACGCCGCGCCGCAATAGGTAATGCGGGTCATCACGTTTTCCAGATATTCCGCGGTGCGCTTGCCCGGACGAAGCCCCTTGATAAAGCTGCCGTAGTCGCGCAGCTGGTCGGCCATTTCCTTGGGCCTGAACTGCACCGTGTTCCAGAAATAGGAGAAAAAGAAGATCATGGCCACATAGCAGACAATATACAGGTAGTGCCCGGTGATAAGCGAACTTTCCAGCACCTGAACAACGCGAAATTGCCCCA
>JAJZEY010000593.1 GCA_021805585.1 Planctomycetota bacterium | reverse complement strand
GGACCAGGCCATCAGGCAAACCAACCTGCTGACATGCCGCTTTGTTCCACTGCTGGGTGAATTCGCGTGGTGCGATTGACCCGCCCGCCGGGAAGCGGAGGGTTCCCATGGCCGCCGGCCCGCCGGCCCGCCGGGCCGTTATTGCCGCGCGGCTTCGGGTGTAATCAGCAGATAAGCCAGATCATTCTGTCGCAACAGCTTTACCGCGGTATGCTTGCCGATCAGTTCTTCGGTTAACAGGCGATGCAGATCATCCAGGCCGTTTAAGTCTTTCCGGTCCAGCCCGAGAATCGTATCGCCGACCAGCACGCCGGCGCGTTCGGCCGGGCCGCCGGGTTCAACAGCTTCCACCACAATGCCGGTGGAAATATCCAGTTTGTAAAACTGCGTTAATCGGCGGGGTAACGCAACGTTGCGGGCCGCGACACCAATATAACTGCGATGCACGCGGCCAAACCGGATAAGCCGGGACGCGACAAACTGTGCGGTATTGGCCGAAATGGCAAAACAGATTCCCTGTGCCGGAAGAATAACGGCTGTGTTCACTCCCACCACCCGACCGGAAGAATTCACCAGCGGTCCGCCGGAATTCCCCGGATTCAACGCCGCATCGGTTTGAATGACGCCATCAATAAGGCGGCCGGATCCGCTGCGAATACCGCGGGCCAGCGCACTGACCACTCCGGCCGTGACAGTGGATTGAAAGCCCAGCGGGCTGCCGATGGCGATCACCAGTTGGCCGACCTTCAGACGCGACGAATCGCCGAATTCAGCGATCGGAAGGTCAGATGCGTCCATCCGCAAAACGGCCAGGTCAGTGTGCGGGTCATCGCCAATGAGCGTGGCGGAATGCCGTCGGCCGTCCGCGGCGGTCACTTTGAATTCCGCGGCATTCCGCACCACATGGCTGTTGGTAAGCAGAAAGCCGTCAGGTGTAAAAATAAAACCCGAACCGGTTCCGCCGCCGGCGGGGCCGCCGGAATCGCGTTTTTGATGAAGCACTTCAATATTGACCACGCTGGGCGCGACGGCTTGAACAGCCTGCGAAACGGCACGGGAATAGGCATCCAGAAGTTCGTCGTTATCAACCGGATGATTGGATTGTAAAGCCGTTATCGGTTGTGTTGGTAAATTGGAAAAATCAGATTCCGCCCGCGTCATGGCGCGTCTCCTGCTGCGTCGGTGGCCCACGGACAGTCCAACCTATGGACGGGGTGCGGCCCACCGTCGGGATATTGTAGGCAGGCAAATTGGCGGCGCATTTTTTTTGCCGACGGGTTTCACCCGGGAAATAGAAAGCCCAAAGAACCCGGCGGATTATGACGCGGGCGGCTTTGCGGCAACGGCGGATGGCGGCTCGGAAAGGACTTCATCGACCAGGCCATAGTTTTTCGCGGCCTGGGCATCAAAATATTTATCGCGTTCCTGGTCTTCGGCGACTTTTTCCCGCGGCTGGCCGGTTAATTTAGCAAGCAGGTCCGTCAGCAATTCCTTGGTTTTGAGAATCTCTTCCGCCTGAATGGCGATGTCCGCGGTCTGACCGTAAATGCCTCCGAAGGGCTGGTGAATCATGACTTTGGCATGGGGCAATGCAAACCGCTTGCCCTTGGCACCGGCGGCAAGCACCACGGCTCCGCCGCTCATGGCCTTGCCGACGCAGAAGGTGGCGACTTCGCAGGTGAGGAATCGCATGGTGTCGTAAATGGCCAGCGTGTCATCCACGGAGCCGCCGGGCGAATTGATATACAGATTAATTTCCTGGTCTTTTCGCACGGATTGCAGATAAAGCAGCCGCATGATGACATTGGTGGCCGAAACGTGGTCAATTTCCCCGACCAGAAATACCACGCGGTTTTCCAGCAGCATTTCATCCACGGTCATCTGACGCCAGCGCTGATAATCACCGGCGATGCGCGGATTCACATCCCGCCGGAGCGGCTGAATTTCGGCCGGGCTTGCGGCGTCAGCTGTGTTTTGATGGGGTACGGGCAATATGGGATTTCCACGGGAATTAAACAAGGTCATGATTCTGGCACTCAAAAAAGGACAATCCGCTTCCAAACGACGCAACATCATACGCGCATCGAAGGCGGCAGGCAAAGTTTATGCGAACAGTCGCATAATGCAATCCTGAATTTCGCCAAGGGCCGCGGGCGAATGCACCGACTCCGACGCCCCAACGGCCAGCGGCTCTTTAAGGTTCACCCAGCTTCGGCAGCCGATATAGTCATCGTGCATCGGCAATTCGACGGGCTGGACCAGCCGATGCACATCCAGCAGGATCAGATAAAGCGGGTAATTCGGCCGATAATTGAAGCGCATGTCCAGCAACTTGTCATTCCAGATATGCAGGTGATTCAGGCGATCCATCCGCACGCGGTCGGGAACCGTCGTAATCCAGAACACGTCGGCCCAGGAGTGAATAATAATTTTTTTCGGCTCGCACAGGGCAGGCGTTACCCGCAGGGCATATTCGGGCTTAAGCATATCCGGATTCTGATGAATCACGGTCGGATAAAGCGGAAAACGGCGGTGCTCCAGTTCAAATTCGCCGGCACTTTCATACACGCCTCCTTTGCGAAGCAGAATGGCCTGTCGGCCCTGAGCCAGAACATCGCACAACAACGACCATTCCTTCAGGGCAACCGCGAATGCGTCGGTTGAGTTTGCAGCCCGCGGCGGGCCTGCGCCGGCACCGTTTATGTGCGTATCGTGCATTTAATCCCGCCCGAGAAAATGAAATTCCTGGACATAGGTAAGATAAATGTAATTTAAGCCATGATATTCCGTCACGCGGCCGCTGACGCGGAAGGCCACGCGCGTGCCCTGGCGAGCGGCAAGGGTGCGCATTTTTTCCAGCAGCGGGCCGGGCATCACGCCAATTGTAGGGCTGTAGCGCCGCGACCCGTTTGACTCCAGCGCGAGAAACCAACGGTGCGTTTCCGGATTATGCAGCAGCCGCGCGCGACGGTTCCATAAATAAGCGCCTTCCGGCCAGGGCCGCCATTTTTGATCAACAGTGAATTCAGGCGATGCAAGTTGCGAACGAACCACCAACCTGCCCTGGGTGGAACGCGGTGGCTGCAAAGGCCGCGCGATATGATGCGTGAGTAAGGCGGCCAAAATTTCCGCCGGCGATTCGCCGCCGGCACTGACCCGATTAATGGTTTTACCGACCGGCTTTGGTATCGACTGTCCGGATCGCCTGACAAGAAGCTGAATGTTTTGCGAAACCAGGAGATACGGCTTGCCGTTGTAAATAGTCACGACTCCGCTGATTAAAAACAGTTTTCCATTTTTGGCCTGCTTGTCCGGTCTGTTCGCGTGCTCAAGGGTGGTAAGCGCCACGTTGGGAAGAATTCGCACGGCTTTGGGCCAGCCGGCCCCGGGATTCAGCCAGACAAACCGGTAATAACCGCCGATCGGTTTGCGGCTGATCCGACCGGCGACCTGCGAAATAAGCATATCCTGGGTCAATCCGGGCGGCTTTTTAACGGCTTTGGCGGGGGTGGAGGATATTTTGGCAACGCTGCGGTGTCCGTCGGGCGTGGCAGCAGGCGCGGCGGTTGCGGACGGTTGGGCGGCACCGCAGCGCGGTGCGGAAGTTACGGCGCAGGCAACCAGCAGTGTCAGGGCAAGGGCCGGGACCAGCATTGAATTGCGTATGATTTTCATGACGAATCCGTCCTTAATTTAAATTAGATCCGCTTCCGCATTTCCGGCCCGCATGGCCCGCAAATCGGCGGGCCGGTGCGGTCGGAAGGTCCGGTTAACCGGTAATGGCGGTGGCTTCAATTTCGACAAGGGCGGCGTCATCAATCAGCTTGGCCACCTCAATCAAAACCGTCGCCGGGCGAATATCGCCAAAAATATCGCCATGGGCGGCTGCCACTTTTTCCCAATCGGCAATGCGGGTAAGGTAAATGCGCGTCATCATGACATCTTCCATCCGGCCGCCCAGAGCTTCAATGGCGGACCGGATAATGGCCAGCGACCGCCGGGCCTGTGCGCCGGGGTCCGGTGAAAAGGTTTTATCCGTTTCAATGCCGACGCTGCCACTGACAAAAATGTGGTTTCCCTTCTTCACGGCGCGGCTGTAACCGAGCTTGGGTTCCCACACACTGCCGGTGCTGACGGTGACGCGGCCATGACGAATGATGGTCGCGGATGGGATGGGGGCTTTTTCCTGACTCACGCAATTCTCCAGAAAACCGAATTCCAGCGGCATCCGGATCATCAGATCAAATTCTGATTCCGGGCCTTGGTGTTTTGAATTATAATGCCAACGGCGATGAGTCTCAAAGACAGCGATAAACAGATCAGGTTTGCCGATTCGCACAAAGCCAATCGCCGTCCGCCCCCGAGTATGCCCATTTTTTTTATCGGGAAGGTCGTCAGGCTGCGATTCGGCGAATTTTTGTGCCGACCAGGCGTCCTGGCCTGCCACGGTCATAAGGTGGGGCGGACATCAAGGTCATCGTAGCTGTCGGGTGAGACGTCCGCCCCCCAGAAAACCGGGCCTGCACTGATTTCGCGTTGTGTTTTCCCAGGATGAAAGGAGAGAATTGAAAGCCGACTGCAGGAGGTGCCGCAATGTTTCGGCGGCAGTCGCTCGTTTATCCTATCCTTAATGTGCGCTACTTTCTGCTGCTCACCTATCTCCTTCTCTGCGTTGCCGCAGCAACGCTGGGAAAGCTTTCCCGCTGGTACGCCACTTATTTATGCAATATTTCCGCAGTATTTCCGCGATATTTCCCCTTCCCCACAAAAACGGGCACCCCCCTGCACACAAGCGGCGCTGGCGG
>JAJZEY010000347.1 GCA_021805585.1 Planctomycetota bacterium | reverse complement strand
CGTCGCTGGAAGGAAAACGACTTGCAGGAAAGTTTTCACGCCAAATACCCAACTATCTTTGCGATATTTTCCCTTCCCGATAAAAACGGGCACACCCCAAATTTGCCAGCGAACTCTATGGGTTGTATTTCTTTATCCGGGCGCAAATGGAAGAGGATCTCAGGAAGCGGGTTGAAACCGGGGGTAGTCGCCAAGTCAAACCGCATGGCTGGAACGGCCGCGAATTCGGAAAAATCATATTGAAAGAACCGCATATGCCGTAATCTCTGGTTTCCGGGCCAGTGCGTGTGGCGGCTATTTCAATTTTGGCTTGGGCGGCAACTTCCTTCACAACTCCGCCGGGGTTGCGGTGGAATAGCCGAACTCCGCAGCCAGGCGGCGGGTAAACCGCACGATTTCCGGAGCGGTGTCATCAGCCATGGATCGTGTAAACAATTCCGGATAGGCATTAATCGCCATGCCGCCAATCCAGATCGGATGGCTGAAACCGGTGGCGCGAAGCGTGCGGATAATGCGCCGCGCTATCGCGGCCTGCCGCGGAATGGAACAGGAAATCGCCAGCAGGTCGGGATGGTGTTCCCACACGGTTTGAATAATGACCTGTTCCGTCGAATCAATGGGTGGGATAATCACATCCCAGCCGTCGCGCCAAAGCCAGTCGCCAATCAATTCCAGGCCGGCCCCGTGCATTTCGCCGGGCAGATTGCTTGCCACAGCTTTTAATCCCAGCGGAGGCCGCCGTCTTAGTTGCCGACGGATTCCGGCCAGAATGCTGCGGATATGGGCAAAAGTCTTTTGGCTTTCTTCGGGTGTCAGTTCGCCGCGTGCCGCCCAGGCCCCGGCCAGCCCGATGACCGGCAACATGATATTCAGGTGTATCGCCTCGGCGGTTGCCCCCGCGGAACATTGGTCAACAAGTCCGGCGGCGCGGGAATAATCCCCGCGGCGCAGCAGCGTGAACAGACGCAAGGCTTCAGGTGCAAAAACGGCATCCGGCATACAAATGGTCCAATGCGGCCCGCGAGCCGCGCGGGTGGTCGGTCGGTCATCCGCCCGCGATGGTTCAGAGCCATGGTCAGTCCAATCCTGTTGAATTGTATACCGATACGGCCGGGTGATGAATGCAACGCAAAAAAAATTGCCATTGCCGATTTGTGGCGGAACGACCCTTGGCCCCCCTCGGCCCGCAGGCGTTCAGGCGGTCGGGGACTGGTTTGTCGGGGGCTGGCGACTGATCTATGATATTTCAAAGGAAAAGGAATCAGATGAACAACATGCGTGGGAACAATTGGATCACGCCCGGGCACCGGCGGTTTATGGGAAATCCGTTCACCTCTGTTTTAATGCCACTGGTGCTGGGGCTTGCCGCCCTGTTGCCCGGCGTTTGGCCGTCCTTGGTTGGGGCCGCGACGGTGGCTGGCAGACTGGTTCCAGTGGAGGCCAGATCGCACAATCATGCGGCCATTATTACGGTGCGCGGTCCGGTGGATCAAATTACCTTCACCAGCGTGCGGCGTCGCGTGATGGCGGCGAAAAAAGCAGGTGCTTCACTGTTGATTTTTCGCATCAACAGCGTTGGCGGCGTAACCAAACCGGCGCTGGCCACCGCAAGGCTGTTACGGTCCGCGGGAATTCCGACCGTGGCCTTTGTTTCCGGTTCGGCGCTCGGCCCATCACTGCTGATTGCCGCCGCGTGCGACAAAATTGTCATGGCCCCCGGTGCCATGCTGGGCGATGGCGATTCGCTGCGGATCCGCGGATCGGCTGGAAAAGCCCTTGCCACCGATATTCATGCGAAGGTAGCCAATCCGATCGCCGCCTCTCTGAAAAAGGATTCCGCCAAAGGCCACCCCCTGCTGATTCTCCTGGGCATGGTGGATCGGGCCATACGGATTGATGAGGTGAAAAACGGCACGAATGGCGCAAGAAAATTCCTTACGCCCGCCGCCCGCCGCGCGCTATTTGCGATTCCGGCCGGAAGGGCGGCTGCCGGCGCGCCGGCTCCCGGTGTGGACCGATGGCGTTTTTTGCGGCGCGTAAAAAAAGCCCACACCCTGCTGACGGTGGATGCCCACGATGCGGCGCGGATGGGCCTTAGTTCCGCAACGGTGCGCGGGCATTTGCAGTTGCGCGCCGCGCTGCGGATAACGGGTGCGAAAATTCAGGTGCTGCATCCGGACTTTCTGGAAAATCTGGCGCGCTGGCTGGCGACTCCAACAGTCCGGTTCTTCCTTTTCGTTATCATGCTGGTTTGCGGATACATGGAATTTGCCCACCCGGGAATTACGGTTCCCGGCGGCGTCGCTGTGCTGGCGCTTCTTCTTCTGCTGGGCGGACCGCTGATTACCGGGCTGGCTGGCTGGGGCGTGCTTGCCGTGGTGGCTCTGGGCGTCGTGATTATTCTTTTTGATATTATTCACTTCGGCGGCATAGGCGTATTGGCCGTTCCGGGATTGCTGCTGGTGGCTGCGGGAATTGTCGCCTCGTTTATCCCGCCGGATACCGGCTCACTTGATTCCAACGCCACCTTAGGTGCCTTGAAAACCGGCATGACGGTTACAACTCTGGGCTTGCTTACCGGCGGAGCCATTATTCTGGCGCTTATGCGGTTTTTAAAGGTAACGCCCGGCCTGCGACGCTTCGCGATGGCGGCCGGCAAGGCACCGGATGTGGCGGCTTTGTACGCCAAAACCGCCCCGCGGCGCGATGTGGTGTTTCCCGGCGCTGTCGGCCGGGCGGTCACGGATCTTCGCCCCGCCGGCAAGGCCCGTTTTGGCGACGACCTGGTGGATGTGATGGCGGAAAATGAGTACATCAATGCCGGCTCGGTTGTGACGGTGGCACGCCAGACGGAAAATCGCACTTGGGTTCGGCCGACCAATGCGGGATAATAGCCGCCTATTCCGGCATAGGTGTCCGGATTCCGGAAATTTGCGATCGGAACTAACGTATGCCAATTGAACTTATTCTGACCGCGGCGGTCCTGTTTGTCGGTGCCATTGTCATGTTAATGGCGGAGCTTTTTATTCCGGCCCACGGGTTGCTGCTCGTATTTTCCTGTGCCTTGGCCATAGCGGGGGTGGCCGCCTGCTTCATGATTTCGCCGCTGGCCGGCATTGTCGGCGTGGCGCTGGTTTTGTGTGCCGCTCCGGTGGCGCTTTATATGACCGTGCGTTACTACCCGCAAAGCCCGGTGGGCAGGCGGATCGTTTTGCGCCAGCCGCCGCCAGGAAGCATTAAAGGGTTAGAGAAGGAAACCAGCGAGCTTGCGGCCATGCTCGGACAGACGGGCGTGGCTATTTCCACGTTGCGGCCGGCCGGCACGTGCGATTTTTCCGGCAAACGGATGGCCTGCGTCAGTGAGGGGGCGGTCATTAATTCCGGCAGCCCGGTGGTGGTGATTGGCGCATCGGGCATGCAACTGCTTGTGCGGCAGACAACCGCCTGACGGCTTTCTCTCCGGAATAAAGTTAGGGTCTGTCGAATGAATACAAATCTATTTCGGATGAATAAGCGGCTTCTTCGCAATAAATGTCACGAGATATTTCGATAAACAGGCCCGCTGGGCGGTAAGTCCGGCGATTTGTGCGTCAATGATTTTGCATTCAAAGCCGCGGTCCTGGCCTGATTCAGGCATCGTTGCGGTTGGTGGCTCGGCCGATCGCAGTGGCTCCTTTTTTTCCGTAAGCTCGTTGCGAACGGCGGTTAAGTTCCGAATCTGGGCGTTAAGCAGGGTAATCCGCCGCACCAGGTTCAGGCGCTCAATTTCCGGAACCGTTAGCTGTTTAACGGATTGGCGCATCAGAAGCGCATTATTCAACGGCCGCAATGGCCGGCCGACCATGGCCTGGGCAGGCAAGGCGTTTTGATGCAGACGGCTGAATATTTTGGCCAGCATCGCTATTTGCGGCGGGAGCTTTTCCAGATGCGCCATATCCACATCGTATATTTTTCCCCGGGTGGCAATTTGCATGGTTTGCATCTGGCCATTTTTTTGCGTCCATCGGGTAACGGAAAAAAAACGCGGCAAAGCTTCGCCTTGCGCCGTGTTGCCCCCCAGGCGCACCAGGATTCCCGGTCCCGGAACCATGCGGCCAAGGTTGGAAGGACTGTTCGTTCGCATTGCGGCTTGCGGAGTGGCGATGGCATCGGCCAATTCCCTGGCCGGTTGAACAATCGGCAATGCGGGGCGTGGCCGAGGAGTTATCACGACCGTCGTTGGCCTTCCCTGCCGAATGAATGTCAGTTTGCACGGTGCGGCTTTGTTTCCGTCATGGGCGTTGGCGGCGTGAATCAATTGAACAGGTAATCTTAGTGGGCGGCCGTTAAGTTCATACAGCAGGTCCCCCGGTTGCAAACCGGCTTTACCAGCCGGGCTGGACGCCACGACGCCAATCACCAGCAGCCCCTGATTCTGAAGCAGCCCCAGCAAAGAACTGTATACCGGCGGAATTCTTTCCACCTCCACGCCGATCCAGTGTGCGGGCCAGTGATTGTCGCGGCTGGCTGTTAGGGTAGGACTTTCAGGTGGCGCATTGGCGGCCGCAGGCTCCGCGACACTGGCGGTGGCTGGACCGTTTCCCAAGCCACCCGCCAGTATCAGGAGAAGGAGAATCAGACAAATATTACGCACGCGGCGGCAAAAAGTTCGCGATTCCGCCGCGGAGCATAGGCGGTGGCCGCCTTGGGATATTTCCCACCGGGCGTTTTGCCCCTGACACGGGAGGCAGCGGATATTCGGCGGATACTTACCCATGGTATGGTGTCCTGTGGATCAAGAAGCCCCTTTAGGGAAACGGTGTCAATAAACGG
>JAJZEY010000515.1 GCA_021805585.1 Planctomycetota bacterium | reverse complement strand
ACCGGTTGCGGTTGTTCTGGCGATGCTGGCGGGAATGGCCGTTCTGCCGCTTACCCGGCGGCCGTTGCACCCGACGGAAATGCTATGGGCGGCCCTGGTAGTGGTGGCGGTCGGCTGGCTGGCGGTGCTGCCGATGGTAATCATGGTCGGCCGCGGAGCCATTATGCTGCTGCGCTGCGCGATGGTGGCGAACATGACGCGGCTGGTAGGCTCCGCGCTGGGCGCGGTAATTGTACTGGTAACGGCCCATCCGGGGCTGCATAAGATTGTGTTGATTTTGTGGCTGGCGGCTTTTTATTTTGTGCTGCTTATTGCGGAAAGTTTTACGTCTTCATGGGTGATAAAAAATTCATCCGTGCGGCCGGTTGCGGGCTGATACGGCTGAATTCAAGCGGCTGAGAAACGCCGTTAGGTAAAATTGCGAATATTTCGCAATGAAGATATGTCCTTTGGGGCATTGACGGTAATCGGCCCATAGGTTACAAAGATTGACCCTCGCGGCTGCGGACAATTCTGGCGGATTGTCACGGCGGGGGAGACTCGGTTGGAACTCGGTTTTTTTTATGATTCCCACGACCCTTACAGGCCAGACCTTCGCGGCGTCAACGTCGCTTTTTGGAACCACGCCATCGCTGGCGGTCAGCGTGCTTGATGATGTGGTGCCCCATCGCGTGCTGCCGCACCGGCTTTTTACCCTGCTGGGACATCCGGTTTATTTAACCAATGATATTTTCATGATGCTGCTTTCCGCGCTGCTGATGCTGCTTATTTTCCCCTCCATGGCGCGCCGCATGAAAACCAATCCGGTGCCGCACGGCTGGGGAAATTTCTTTGAAGCCAGTATGGATTTTCTACGCAAGGAACTGTTTGTTCCAATGTTGGGCAAATGGGCATCCGCGTTTACGCCTTACTTATGGACGGCGTTTTTTTTCATTCTTTTCGCGAATCTGCTCGGTATGTTGCCTGTTAATCAGGTATTTGCATTGCTGAATATTTATGCCGGAACGCATATCCCGGAATTCTGGGGCGGCAGCACGGGTAACTTATCCGTGACGGTCGTTCTGGCGCTTTTCACCTTTTTCCTGGTGCATATCGCCGGGCTGCGCGAACACATTATGGCTGTGCGGCAGCGGCGCGAACACCTGATGGGAAGCCATCATGACGAAGCCACCCATGCCGATCATAGTACCGTGGGCCACGGCGATAGCGCCGTCACCAAGCCGGCCCGTCGCGCCTGGCCGGTGGCCTTGGTCGGCGGCGTTCTGCTTTATTTTAAGAATATGGTTCCCGCGGTGCCGGCGTTGCTCTGGCCCGTGGTGCTGTTCCTGGAACTTCTGGGAACGCTGGTTAAGCCGCTGTCGTTGTGCATGCGTCTGTTTGCCGTCATGATGTCCGGCCCGCTGGTCGTGGCGGTGTTTGTCAGCATTGCGTTTTCCATGTCCTCGCATTTTTTGCGGGCTACCATTGGAATTCCCATTATTGTGTTCAGCTCCGCGTTTGAGGCGCTGCATCTTCTGGAGGCGTTCCTTCAGGCATTTATTTTTACGCTGCTTAGCGCCGCATACATTGCGGCGGCGGTGGCACCGGAACATTAACCGGATCGGTCTGCGTAGGACTATCCGGTATTCAGCATTTAAAGGGTTTTACGGTTATCCATATTTAACGAGGAGTTTTCATCATGGATCCAGCAACCACCACAGCGGCCGCGACCACACAGGCGGTTCACACAGTGGCCGTCGCCGCCACCCATACGGTTTCCGCAGGCGTGCAATCCGCCCAGATGCTTTCCCAGGCCATTCAGGTGGCCGGTGCCCTGATCGGCGGCGGTGCCGGTGTGGGCGGCGCGGGTGCGGGTGTCGGTTCAATCGGCGGCAGCATGTGCGAAGCCACCGCCCGCCAGCCGGAACTTATCAACACCATTCGGGTGCAGTTTTTTCTGGCGGCGGCCATCATTGAAGGTTTTACCTTCCTGCTGCTGGGCCTGGTAATGATTGTGCTTATCCATAACCACGGTCTGTAAGGGGTTGGCGGTGGTCCGCTTCCCGCGGTGGCGAAAAAAATGCCGTCGCGGCCCGGACCTTTGGCGTTTAACGCTAATTTGCCCGCCATTTCCCGGATTGCTTAGAGGTAGTGTATGAAACGTGTCCCCTTATTTTCCGGCGGCATTCGTGCATCGGACCGGCCATTCGCCGGCCGCTATGCCGCATTGGCTGCGGCCATGGGCCTGGTCGGGACATTTTCCCGTTCTGTGCGGGCCGCGGTGATGTCTCCAACTGCGCAGGCCGCGTTGCAACACGCCCATCATGGCGGCGGGGGCGGCGGACTGCTTTCGGTGGATCCGGGTACCGCGCTGTTCACGCTGGTTATTTTTGTCGTGCTTATTTCCGTCCTGGGGAAAATCGCTTGGCGGCCGCTGCTTAAGGGCCTTGAAAGCCGTGAAAATGCCATTCGCGAAAGCATTCATGCCGCGGCGGAGGCCCAGTCGCAGGTGGAACAGACGCGGAAGCGTCTGGAAGAAAAAATCGCCGAAGTGCAGCAGCAGGCGGCGCTTTCGCTCCAGCAGGCCAAGGCGGATGCGGCCAAAGCCGCGGAGCTGATTCATCAACGTGCGGAAGCGGAATCCAAAGCCATTAAGGATCAGGCTTTGCGGGATATTCAAACCGCCAAAGAGCAGGCTTTACTGGAAATTGCGGCCAGTGCGGCGGATATAAGCGTGAGCATCGCCGGCCGGATTCTGGAACGTGAAATAAACGTTTCGGACCGCCAGCGGCTGCTGGATGAATCGCTTGGCCAATTGGGAGCAACTCGTCGCTGAACGGTTAAAACTCAACAATCAGCCCTGAACCGACCGGGTCGGACCGGACTGAAGGTAAGAAATTATGGCAAAAAAAGAATCCGAATTTTCCCCCTTAGGCGAGGTTTACGCGCTGGCGCTGTATGACTCGGCGGTGAAAGCCGGTCAACTTGCCGATGTGCTTGCGGATATGCGGGCGTTGCAGGAAGTTCTCAACCAGATTCCGCGGTTGGCGCTGGTACTGAAGGCGGCCACAATTTCCGGTCCGGCGAAGCTGGCGGTTCTGGAGAAAGTTTTTGCTACAGGCATAAATCCGCTGACTCTCCAAACCATCCGGGCAATGGGCCGGCGCGATCGGCTGGAATATTTTCCGGACTTTTTACGCGCCATGATCAGCGTGGAACAGAAGCGATCCAACCGCGTTCCGATAGAAGTGACCACTGCGGTGCCTCTGGATGACGCCCAACGTGAACTCATTGCCCGTCGCACGGGTGAATCGCTTCAGCAATATGTCGATTTGTCCACTTTTGTGAATCCACAACTGATCGGCGGAGTTCAATTGCGGATTGGTGATTTGTTTATTGATGGCTCCGTGCAGCGCCGGCTTGCTTCCATGCGTCAGACGCTGACCCGCGGACTGCTGGTAGGTATGCGTGAAAAAATGCCGGGCATGATGCCCTCCTGATTTTTATGGTTTGGGCCGGAAAGCGGCCTGTGCATGCGGCCGAGCGGATTTGCCGGTCAAGGAAATATGAAGGTGTTTGAATGAAGTTCAAAATTGATGAAATTTCCTCAATTCTACAGCAGGAAATCAGCGGCTTTCAGGACCGGCTGGAAGTCAGCCAGGTCGGCAAGGTTATTGAAGTGGGCGATGGTATCGCACGCATTTACGGTCTGGGCAAAGCGATGGCCGGGGAAATGCTTGAATTTCCGAATAAAATCTATGGCCAGGTTTTTAACCTGGAAGAAGACACCGTCGGTGCCGTTATTTTTGGCGACTATACCACCATTAAGGAAGGCGATGTCGTGCGTTCCACCGGCGAACTGCTTTCAGTTCCCGTCGGTGCCGAAATGCTGGGGCGCGTGGTCAATCCGCTGGGCGAACCGGTGGATGGCGGACCGGCTATTCAATCCACCGAACGCCGCAAGGTGGATATCATTGCTCCCGGTATCGCCGACCGGCAGCCCGTTAAAGAGCCTTTGCAAACCGGCATTAAGGCCATTGACGCCATGATTCCCATTGGCCGCGGACAACGCGAACTGATTATCGGCGACCGCAAAACCGGTAAAACCGCCATTGCCATTGATGCAATCATCAACCAGAAAAAATTCTTCGGCACGCCCGATGAAGTGATTTGTGTCTATGTGGCCATCGGACAAAAAGAATCAACCGTCGCCGGTGTCGTGGATGTTCTGCGTCGCAATGGTGCCATGGACTACACGATTGTGATTGTGGCCGGTGCTTCAGATTCCGCTCCGCTGCAATACATCGCTCCCTATGCCGGTTGTGCGATGGCCGAACATTTTATGTGGAAGGGCAAGGCGACACTCTGCGTGTATGACGATCTTTCCAAGCAGGCCCAGGCCTATCGGCAGTTGTCGCTTCTGCTGCGCCGCCCGCCGGGCCGCGAAGCCTACCCCGGCGATGTGTTTTATCTGCACAGCCGCCTTTTGGAACGCGCCTGCAAACTGTCCAGGGAAAATGGTGGCGGGTCGCTGACCGCGCTTCCGGTTATTGAAACCATGGAAGGCGAAGTTTCCGCCTATATTCCCACCAACGTCATCAGCATTACCGATGGCCAGATATATTTGGAGCCGGATCTGTTTTTTGCCGGTGTTCGCCCGGCCATCAATGTCGGTATCTCGGTCAGCCGCGTCGGTGGTTCAGCCCAGATCAAGGCCATGAAGCATAAAAAAGTTTCCGCTTCACTCCGCCTGGACCTGGCTTCCTATCGCGCTTTGGAAGCCTTTACTCAAATCGGAACCGATCTTGAACCGGCCACGCAACGCCAGTTGGATCGCGGTGCCCGTATGGTGGAGGCGCTTAAGCAG
>JAJZEY010000268.1 GCA_021805585.1 Planctomycetota bacterium | reverse complement strand
GCAAAGACGGATATGGCTCAGGAATTGGAGAAGCTTTGGATACCAGATGATATTGAGGCAGACCGATCATCCGCGAGGCCTGGCCTCGCACCGCCGGTCCGCCGAGCATGGTCAACGCCAGGCACGTCAACGCCAGGCACGCGGCGAAAGCGCTCAGAATACCAGATAGAATGGGCCTACGGTGCTTCATATTTATTCCTCAATTCGCGTAACCATCACAGGATCACACTTCCATACCTTATCCCGGTTTCACGGCCGCGTTGGAGCGGTGCGTGGAATTTAACCGCAATTCGTTGAATCTGTAATAGCCCGCTTCCACCAGACACTTAATGGAAGAGTTTTCTTTCCGCACTGCGATCACGCTGGGGTCCTTAATCGCTGATTCCGCCGGCCATAGGCGATGCCCGGATTCTGTGATTACGACGTGGCCCTTGGACAGTTTGGGAACATAGATTGACGCCTGGCAGTTAGCCGGAACATGAACCGAAAGCACAAACCGGCCACCAGCGGATTTTTTCCATTTGACGGTAATCCGCCCTTTGACGGTGGGAACAGCGCCTTGAGCGAATGTCAGGCCGGAGGTATCGGGGCGTACATCAAACGTGGCAAATCCGCCGCTGGTGGGTTGAACGCCTAAGAAGTATCTCAAAAATTGATAACCCGGATACGAAGTCCAAGCGTGATTTACTTCGTAATTACGGCCATACTGGAAGCTCTCCCAACAAGCCCTGTTCGATTCCAGCATCGGGCGATAACGGGCCAGATCGTGGACTACAAACGCGCCGCCGCCGGCCTTTAGCAGTCCGCTGTAAAATGCGTCTCCCCCATAGCCGCCGATGTCCGGTTTTCCCGCTTTTTCAATCGCAGCGAGAATGCGGGACTTATCCACCGTCCGCTCAATGTTATAGCGCAACGCCCAAGCCGAAGCCAGCTGATACATTTTCTTCCGGTCCGTCCGCGCCAGATAATATCGCCCATTAAATAAATAGGTATTAATACCGGTCCTCACCGCTTTCGCCTGGCGTGCATACTGCCGACTTTGATTCGTATGGCCCAGGATGGAAAATATCCGGGAGGCAATGCGCAGGTCCTGATAATATTCGCAGGCGGTAGCCATATTGTAACCACCGCTGGGCATGTTGCCGCCGGCATAGTCGGAAATCCGCGAGGTGCGCGGATTCAGAAGTTTTGTCGTGGAGCTTTGATAAGCCTTAAGCCACTTTAAGAAGTGCGTCAGGCGCGGCTCCATCCTAGTCAGCAGTTCCCGGTCGCCGGAAAATAGGTATTGTCGCCACAACAACATCGGCCAATACATACCCCACTCTGCGCAGACCCAGTTGACTGATGAGGGGCTGCAGTCGCGAATTGCTCCGGTAGCCAGTTGTTCGCCTGCATAGTCATGAACAACCTTATCTATCATCGTTGTGTCGCGGTCGTTATAAAGCAGAACATTGCCGATGAGATAACTGTCCGCCAGCCAGGGTGATTGTTCACGGTTAGCGTCTACGCTGATTATGCCCTGCTGGATGCATTGCTGCGCTGAACGCACACACATCTTGTAAATCGCGTTTACCAAAGGATTCGAACAGTGGAAACGTCCGGCTACATCGGCATCGCAGTAAGCCCACATTGCGCGCACATCCGAGGGCTTCAATGGTCCCGCGTAGCCGGTGATCTTCAGCATCTGGAACGAGGAATGTCGTCCGAAATCCGCATCCCAAGTTTCCCTGCCGCCGCGGCAAATGTATTCGTCCCAGCCGGCGGGTTTGCGTCCGCCGGTCATTTCATAGTATTGCACACGCACCGTGCTGCCGGGACGGTTCTCATGCATAGTAAGTTTAGGCCAGCCGACGATGCATCGTCCGAAATTCACCAGCCATGCGCCATTTTTCCGGGTGATACTCACCGGCTTGAGCGCCGCCTGCTCCCGTTCCAGAGGTGCCATTTGTGCAAAGAGGCGGTAACGGGAGCGGTCCACCACGGTAGCGGCGGCCCAGTGGGAATCGTCAAACCCCGCCGTTCGCCAGCCGATTGGTTCCAGGAGCGAATCAAATTTGATCGCGGCGCGATTTCTGAATGATCCGATGAAATAGGTTGGAGGGCTTTCGATAAACGGAGTATGAGCAAGAACTTTCCATGAGTGATTGGTTGCAATGGTTGACGTTGAGCCGCCGCCATAATCAAACCGCGCTTCGAGCCTAAAGGCCGGCTTGGCGTTGCGACCGGTATCACGCCAGGTACCCAGCCAATGCGCCATAGCAGCAAACACATTGGTGCCGGTCTTTACCCATTTGGTGATGTCATAGGAATTATATTGACCATAATGGTATGGATCAGATCGGGCCGGCCCCATACCCAGAAGGTGGCCATTGAAATACAGCAAGTAATCGTTCTGTGCGGTGACATAGACTTTAGCCAGCACCGTTTTGCGTGTGATCGTAAACGCCTTGCGGAAATAAGCGAAATTATTCTGGTTTGCGGTTCCGTCCCAAATGTATTGCGCTTTCCAGTGGTTCAGCCCCGTGTCAAAAAAGGCCGGAGTGCTATATGGACTCGGTTGACCGGTCTGATCCCAGATACGCACTTTCCACCAAAACCGCGTCGCAGCAGGCAGCGCTTTACCGGTGTACGGCACCGACGCCGATTGGCTGGAATCCATCTTGCCGCTGTTCCACCAAGATTCGGCATTTTCCGCCAGATGCTTGCGGCTTGTCGCCACTATGACCTGATACGCCGACTGCCTTGCTCCCCGGCCGGCGGATGCGGACCGCCACGTAAATAATGTTGTGTTTTGATCAATCGCCAGCGGGTTGTGCACGCCATTGACCAGCAGCCCCACAGGGGCGGCCGACCGGCCGGAATTTTCAAAAGCAATATTGGAATGAGTAGCGGTGATATAATCGGCGTTGGTCAAGCTGGGTTTCAAGTGTGGCATCTTTGCGTGCGCGGAAAGAATCTGAATGGCTGAAAAAATGACCGCTAACGTCACTGCGATCTTGCAGATCATACGCTTAATTTTCATCTGATGCCTCAGTTGGAACGTCTATTTGATGTGCCGAACAAGCTTTCCCATATATGGCAGATTCAACTTGATTCGTTGTCCTTTCAGCGGCGACCATGGCTCAAAAAAATAGCCGTGCTTATTGAAGCCGATGCCGTAATGGCCGGTGAATAGAGCCTCGATACCGTCCCAATCTTCAGGTAGATATCCCTCACCACGGCCAACGGATCCATTCCAAGCATAAAACGCGCTGCCGACCGGATTGCGTTGACGTTTTCCACGTACCGCCACACCGCAATTAAACGTCCCCTTTTCGTAAGATTTCATCAATGGCCAGAGAAGCCGTTCCGCCGCCTGGTGAAGGCCCTCCATATAAAGCGCCTGAATGACGTAGTATTCATACGGAGGCGTGGCACCGCCGTTCATGTATACCTGCCAGGTATCCATACCATTTGCCTGCCGCGGAGCACCGCTGGTATGAGGTATATAATCCGCCGGACTGAAGGGAATTAAATTGGTCGGCAAACCGAATTGGTATGAATGGAAACCAATGGCCTTTAACTTGGCCAATAGCCGTTGTAAAATGGCTTTCGCCGCTTTGTGAGGCACCAGTCCCTGGCAGATAGCAAATCCATTGACCCATGGAAACATGTAGTCGTGCAGTTTCCCGCCTTTGCTCCGCCATCCGGCCAGCACCCCGGTGCGCGGGTCAAAAAACAATTTGAAATACACCGCCTTGATGCGGCGGGCATCCTCCTGATAGCGTGTGGCCATGGCGGGCCGGCCGGCGAGAGCTTCCAGATCAGCCATGCATCGAAAGGCCCGGTAGTCCGCCGCGTTGGCATAGGCATCTGCACCATGGATGTTGTAGGTATCAAACCACAATCGTTCGGGACCCGGATGAACGATCAAGCCGTCCGGGCGGAAGTCCGTCGCGATGTCATTGGCCACACATTCCAGCGGCTGCAGCCACTTGTGCAATTGGTTCATGCCGCCGATCGTGCGTATTACGTACCAGCCGGAAATGATCAAATAGGCGGGCGTCTCATCCGATGCGGTATGCCAATCAGCGGCGTACACATTGCGCGCCGGCATCATATAACCGGGATATCCCTTGAGGTACCGGTTGACGGTTTCTTTCACCAGCGCCATCGGAGAAATTCCGTCTTGCAAATGGGGGACAAACAGCGACTCCTGGGCGTAAAACAGAACGGCCAGGCCGCAGTCCAAACTCATCACGCTATTGCTGACCATCTGCAGGTCCGGACGCCATTGCGTGATATCCAGAGAGTATTTAGGAAATCGCTTGAGCCGCGGATCATGTTCCACCAAGGCCGGCAATGGCTCCAGTCGCTTGACCGCGAAATGCAAAACTGTGTGCCACGGCTTCGAGGTGATTTCGTTGAGCCCATCCTCGCTGGTCGGCGCGTGTGGTGTGATATCAACCCAGTATTTGGTTGCTATGAAAGGTTTCGCCGGGGTGCGGTAGAACGCACACGGATCTCCGGTACAGGTTATATACGCCGTCCCGAAGTCCGGTGCCGCCAGATAACATGGCGTTTCCACATAATTCATAATCTTTGAGGGATGGCAGACGAATGTTGTCGGGGTCTGATTCGCCGCAAAGTGAAATCGGAATAATCCGCCGCGCATGGCGACCTTTCGGCGGGCAACGGCAGACAAGGCCAGATCAAACCCCCTCTGATTGGCCCGAATGGATACACTTTCATATACCCCGGGGGCCAGCATCACCGGGCTGTAGGTAAATACGTTGCCACGGCGCGTCAGATGGGCGGATCCCAGCCCCGACGCCGCCGTGAACAACCGATGCAGGGCGGGATAGGCCCCGCGA
>JAJZEY010000481.1 GCA_021805585.1 Planctomycetota bacterium | reverse complement strand
GCGGTGCGGTGGCAACTGGTGCACATCTGAATAGCTGCTGAATTCCGGGTCATTTACATGCACCGCGATCACTTTATGATCGACTTCGTTCTGGTCTTTCATGGTCATCAGGCCGATGGCACGGGCTTCCACCAATGTCAACGGATAGACGGGTTCGGCACCCAGCACCAGCACATCCAGCGGGTCGCCGTCGTCGGCCATGGTTTGCGGGATAAATCCGTAGTTGGCCGGGTAATAGACAGCCGAATGCAGGACGCGGTCCAGCCGAAGCAGACCGGTATATTTGTCGAGTTCATATTTATTGGAAGAGCCAAGGGGAATTTCAATGATGGCATTAAAAACGGAGGGCAGGATGCCGTTTCCCGGATTCACATCATGCCATGGACTTACGCCGGCAGTGGGTTTATACGGACCAATCAGACGAGCCATGGAATACCTCCCGGGTAAAATCAAATTCTGGATGGAGTTTAACTTGGGGCGGCCAAAAGTGCCATGACCGAAGGCCGGATGCTGGTATCAGTGGTTTATGGTCAGCTTTTTTTTGCCATAAATTCTTCCAGCAGACTCGACACACTTCCCGCCTGACCAAACACGCATTTTTCCCACAAGATTATTTTGTCCACGCGGCGGGAATGGCGGCCGTTTTCAAAATCGGTGGAAAGCCAGACCTTTGCAATACGTTTGATGAGTTCCTCACCAAGCAGGTCCGCCGCCAGGCACAGCGCATTGGCATCGTTATAACGACGGGAAATTTCCGCGGTCAGTTCGTCATGAACCACCGCGGCCCGAATGCCGGGCAGCTTGTTGGCGACAATGGACATGCCAATGCCGCTGCCATCTATCAGAATGGCCCGATCCGCTTTGCCGTTCATAATGGACATGCACGCCGGCAGTGCCAGGTCCGGGTAATCGCAGGCGGTGGAAGTGTGCACGCCGAAGTCCTCCACTTTGTGCCCGGCTGCGGTCAGCGCCGGCACCAGATGAACTTTCGCGTGCAAACCACGATGGTCCGAGGCCACGGCAATAATCATGGGAGTATCTCCGCCAGACGGGTTTTTATCAGTTCATCCATGCGGCGCGCCACCGCAAGATACTGGTCGTAACCGGCCCCGATCGGATCGACAATATCCGCATCCGGGTCGAGTGTGAAAGTTTTAGCCCCCGCGTCGGGCAGCATCGCCAGAACATCCGCCCGATGGCCGGAGGTCATGGTGTAAATCAGATCCGCGCGGCGCAGCATATCCACCGTCACCGATCGCGATCGATGGCGGGAAATATCGGCGCTAAAAATTCCGGCGGCCTTGACGGCGTCGGGTGTGGCCGGCGCGCCGGGACCGGCATACAAACCGGCTGATTCCACCACAATGTGCCGCAGCGGAAGATCCGCCGGTTGCGTGCCGAGTTTTTTGGCCATACGCACCGCCGCAATTCCCGCAGCCATGGGCGAACGACAGGTATTGCCACTGCACAGAAAAAGCACAACCTGGTCGGTCATGCGTTCAATAATACGTTTTGCCAACATGCCTTCGCGCAGAAATGTCAGTTGATCGGCCTGCACACGAACCAATGTGGAAGACTTGCGATAGCGTGTCGGGCCGGTGTCCACCACCAGCGGCAGGGCGCTGCGGATATTTTCCGGTATGTCCGCGGCTTCATGAATCGCACGCGCGTGGCCCGCGCCGATCATAGCCACCGGATCGCCAACGGCCGCCAGCACCGCCAGCGTGGAAAGGTTCTGCGGGCAGCGAAAGGTCATAAAGCCGTTGCTGATACATTCGGCGGCGGTTTGCGCCCCGACCAGGCCGACCAGCCTCTGGGCATCCGCCGGGCCGGCGGGCAATTCAATCGCCAGCGGGCCGGGCCAGAGTTTTTTCATCAGGCGTTGTGCAATTGCCGGCAGGTCGGCCACGATTCGCTTGACCCCGGCGGTATCCGCAACATGAATAACCCAGTTCGGCGGACCGCTGATTTGTTTCAGCGTTTTAAGTTGGGCAATCGCCGCCGGTGCGGACAGCAGCGCCGCCAGCGCGTAGACCGTTTCCGTTGGCAGGCCGATGATGCGGCCCTGCCGAAGGTAGTCGCCGGCCTGAAGAATCAGCCGTTCGGTTGCCGTGGCCATTGGCGGGGTTGTTGAATCCATGGGCATTGAATCATCCATTGCTGGCAAACCCTTCGTTTGCCGGTTTTGATTTATACATAAGTCCACCGGATTGTGGCGGCCTGTTTCCGGTGGCCAACCCTGTCCGTGTTCCGTCGGCCGGTTCCGGCTGCATTCGGGGCCTCAAACTCCGTTGCGACCTGGGCCGCAATTTCGCGCCGCAAAAGTCGATTATAGCACCCCGGTCGCCCCGCCTGGAGATAATAAAAAAAATTAGCACTTGCAGGCCCGGTGGTCGTCCGTGGAGGCGGCTATCGGCACCGTGCGGAAATTACTTTTTCTCCGGATAAAAGGTGTTATAGAAAAGCGCATAATTGTTGCGAATCATGGCGCAAAGGTCCCTTCCCAGCACATCCTGGAAATCCGGGGTAAGCGGTTCGACCTTATGCCGGATCCGATGATCGCCATAAATCGTGTGCAACTGGTCGTTTTCCTGCGTGGCCTGTTCCACATGGTCAAAATTATGGTCAAACCAAGGTTCGCCCAGGTATTCATAGACCTTTTTCATGGTGTCATGCGGATTGGCCGTCAGGTCTTCAAACCGCACGATATGCAGTTGCTTGACCACTCCGGTCTGAATCGCTTCGATCAGCCGGCCAATGGCAATACCCACGGGCGGCCCATTTAACCAGCGCATAACCCGGTTGTTAATGGTAATCATGTTCAGGGTGCCGGTCACTTCTTCCGGGTCGGACCGGTCGCGGTTCTTGCGGAACAGCTTTTCCATGGAGGAAAGTATGGACCGCAGGTCCCGAATGCAGACCACAAATTTTGGATTGGGATAAAACTGCTTCACCCAGTCATAATAATGGAACCAGCTTCGGCATTTATCTATGCAGACCGGTTTATCTGTTACGCCTTCATAAAATCCATGAAAGCCATATTTGCAGTAGTTTAAAAACCCTTTTTGCATCAGGTCGGCATCCTGGGCCTTGAATTCGGCAAGTTCCGTGTAATATTTGCGGCTTGCCAGCATCAGGTCAATCACCGCGCTGGTCGGCGTGCAGTAAAATCGTGGATTTTGTGCCAGAATATTCTGCATCAGCGTAGAACCGGATCGTGGAAGCGATGCGTTAAAGTAGATTTTCTTGTCAAACATGCCGAAAGCCTTTCCCATATTGAAAAGAACAGACCATTTGGTTATCGGCCAGATTATACATAATCGTGCAGTATTGGAAACTCTTCGGGGAAATCCGCCGAACTGGGGTGTGCCCGTTCTTATCGGGAAGGGAAATTGTACTGGCGGATCCCCCGGCGTTGCCGCGGCAACGCTGGGGGGCGGACGTCTCGCCCGACAAGTCATTGCGACCGGCCGCCGCGCTATATCATCCGCAGCCGCGGGCGGTAAAATACCGGCATGACTGAAGGTCCCAAGCCATCTTTGTTTGCCAGCGCCACGGCCGTGGTGCGAAAATTGCAGGAAAATGGCTATAGCGCCTATTTTGCCGGCGGGTCGGTGCGCGATCAACTTCTGGGCCGCACGGTTAAGGATTATGACATAGCCACGTCCGCCCATCCCGAACAGGTTGTGACATTGTTTCCGAAAAGCAGGCGTGTTGGCGCGGCGTTCGGTGTGATCCTTGTGTATTCGGGCGGCCATGCGATGGAAGTCGCCACGTTTCGCACGGACGGCGTCTATTCCGATGGTCGGCGACCGGTGGATGTGAAATTCAGCACCGCAGAACAGGATGCTCTGCGGCGCGACTTTTCGTGCAATGGGCTGTTTTTTAATCCGCTCAATGGCGAAATTCTGGATTTTGTCGGCGGCAGACGCGACATTGCGGAAAAACTGCTGCGGGCCATCGGCAATCCGATGGAACGCTTTGCCGAAGACCACCTGCGTATGCTGCGCGCCGTACGCTTTGCCGCACGGCTGGAATTCAATATTCACCCGGACACCTGGAATGCGATGCGAAGCCTGGCACCGAATTTACAACTGATCAGCCGCGAAAGAATCGGGCAAGAAATGCGATTTATGCTGACCCATCCCACCCGCGGCCAGGCGGCGGAACTGCTGATGGCAAGCGGCCTGATGGATCAGGTCCTGCGCGATGTGCATCAACCGCACACGGGCTTAGCCTTACAAAACGCGGCGTGTGGGCATGTGCGGCGAATGCCGCCGACAGCGGGCTTTGCGGCATCACTTGCCGCCCTGCTATTTGAACTTGCCCCGGCACCGGAAATTTCGCCGGCGCTGGCCGGCAAACTGCAAAACGCGCTGATTTTAAGCGGTCAGGAACGGGCGGACATAGCGTGGTTTTTGGAAAAGCTGCCGGTATTACGAAACTGGCGCAGTCTGCGCGTTGCCGCAATCAAACGGTTGATGGCCGATGCGCGTTTTTCCGAATTAACGGATTTGTATCAGGCAACCTTGCCTCCCATCGCCCCGGATATTGAACTGCGGGCCAGACTCGAAGAACTGGCCAGGGAACCAATCGGCCCTCCGCCGCTGGTAACCGGCAACGATCTACTGAAAATCGGTGCGCCGGCGGGTCCGCAATTTCGCCACTGGCTGGATGAATTGTATGATCGGCAACTGGAAAACGATTTTCCCGATCAGGCCAGCGCCCTGGCGGCGGCCCGACTGCTGGTCGATTCGGCTCGACGGAAATAGGCTGAATTGGCAAAGGCGGTATTCCCCTTTTTCGCTGGAATTGGCGGAAAATCAGAATACCATTCCGGTTGCCGATCATACAAT
>JAJZEY010000342.1 GCA_021805585.1 Planctomycetota bacterium | reverse complement strand
TGGTTCCCCGTCCACAAGGGAATTCGATCCAGTTCGGCGCGCAGGCGAACCGCCCCCATTTGCACCAGCAGCGATTCGTCATTCTTGAGCTTCTTTGCGGCGTTGGCGGCAAGGTTTTCCTGACTTTGCAACTTCAAGTCTGTCCAGGATACGTCGCCCTTCGGATCGGCCTGGCCTGGTACCAAAAGCCAGTGATACGCCTCGGAGATTCGCACATAGACCGCGTCGTCCGCATTCTTCTTCTTCGTTTCGGCCTGGCGTTTCTGGAATTCATCAAGATTCAACGTCGCGTGGTCGCCCGAGATAGACGACCACGCGAGATATTGCCGCACCGATTGCTCCAGCTCGCGCAGGCGGATTTCATCGCCGGCAAGAAATACCAGCGCATTTTTGTAGTTTCGCGGCGACGTGCCCCGCGAGTCGAGGATCGCTGCCGCCTCACGACGGGCTGCGCTTGAACCATTGCCGTTCCTTGGGTGCGGAAACTTCGGCCCCAAGATTACAAGGCGGGCGTCTTTTTCATCGGGAATGTCGCTGCCTGGTACGCAAGCATGGATTTTGGAGAAATCAGATCGCGTGCGAGCTTTCTCCCGCAGTCGTTTGATAATCTCGTCGGAAATCTGGTCGCCACTTAATTGTCCCGCCCGGTCGTCAGCAAGGCGGGTTACGGTCGGCTGCGTAGAGTACCAGTAGCGTTTTCCGTCCACGTAAAGGTAGGTAGCGCTGTCTGTCAGCCGCCGCAGCGCATCGCCGAAGGTGGCAACAGCCTCACCGGGCTGAACGCAACCGAGCTTCACCTGCCGGTCATCGATGCCTTTGTGGGCCGCTCTAAGTGTCGCGGCCGATCCCATGTAAATGGTTCTGGACACGCGGCGGCAAGCCGAATATCGCCCAAGATTCGAGTTATCGCGGTCGAGGCTAAGCGGCAGGGAGTTTGGACCGTCCACATCCTTTTCCAGCACCGGCACCCACTGGTCTTCCAGATAGCGCGTCAATTCAAACTGGACCATCTGGTCGTCGATCGGCACGTTGCCGGGCATGATGAGCAAGTTGCCATCCTGCCGATCCCAGAGGGAATGAATCACCGCCGCCATGAGGCGCAACACCCCGCGGGTACGTTGAAATTTATCCAGTGTGGACCAGTCATTGTAGAGCCGGTCGAAGAGTTCCGGATGAATCGGGTAGGCCATTTTGATCCGGCGTTCATAATCCGCTTCGCGGCATTCGGTTGGAAATTCCTGCTGCTGCGAACCATAGAGTTCCAAAAACGCGCGGGAAACCGCATCGCGCGCCACGTACCCTTCACCGGAAAGTGGTTGAAACAGTCGCCGTCGTACAATTTCAAAGCCCTCATCGGGGCTGGCAGGACGCCACGACGCTTCAACGCGGCCGATGGCATTTTTCAGACGGGCCAGAGCCTCGCGCCCGCGTTCGCCACCGACTTCGATGTCGGTTACGGCGTAATCCGCCTTCTGGTGCGGACTCTCGGAAGCGGGAATACTCACGACCAGCAATGTGTTCCTGGCTGCCTTGACGGATTCGCTTAGCGCCTGGGCGAACGTGAAGTGCGTTTCAAAACTTCCCGCCGGCAAATCGGCGTCGCTGTGCAACTGCCGGGCGTAAGCGACCCATTCGTCAATCAGAATCAGGCATGGGCCGAATTTATTAAACAGTTCTTTGAGCGTGTTGCCGGGGTTGGTGGCCCGTTCATCATCCTCTTTAACGAGTTTGTAGCCCTCCTTGCCACCAAGTTGCCAGGCAATTTCGCCCCACACGGTTCGTACCACGGTGCCGTCGGGTTTCTTTTGCGGCTTACCGGGCGAAATCTGCGTGCCGACGAACACGGCCCGGCGGACGTTTTTTGGCAGCGTCACATTAAGTTCTTTGACCAGTTCCTCCGCACCAGGAAGTTCGGCGGGCGATGTTCCCGAAAACAGGTGATAAAGCGCCAGCATGGAGTGGGTCTTGCCGCCGCCGAAATTGGTCTGAAGTTCAACGACGGGGTCGCCTCCATTGCCGGCCAACCGCAGCACGCCCTGTGAAAGCAAGCGGCGCAGGCCCTCGGTGATGAAGGTCCGCCGGAAAAACTCGGTGGGGTTTTTGTATTCGTCCGATCCCTCGCCCTGATAGACCCGCCAAAGGTCAGCGGCGAATTCGGCTTGCTGGTAACGCCCGCTGGCGACATCGGGGTGTGGCGTGACCACCTCTCGCCAGGGCTTGAGTCCGCCCTGGGGCTTGCCTTCGGTCGCCTGGAACGAGCGTTTGCGCATTTCGGAGCGGCGTTGTTCGTCCAGCATGATGCGAATGGCGTCCATGCGCATCTGCCCAACCTGGGCGGCGGCATCGGCTGCGGAAACGGCATTCAGCAACCGCTCGATTGAATCAAGGGCGCGAATGGCGTCGTTACTGCTGAACTGCTCGTTATGCGCCCATTGGTTGCGGGTATTGCGAAGCTCGCTGACGATACTGCGCTCGGTGGGGCCAAGCACATTGCGAAAAACGATGTTCCACTGATCCCACAGAACGCTTAGTAATACCTGCGGGTCATCCAGATTCGCCGGCTTGGGGGTCGGCCTTCCGGGCCGATTCTCGGCGGTGGACAGACCGTTGTGCCAGTTATCGCCCAATTGTGACTTTAATTCGCGCTCGACAAAGGGACGAAGGCCGCTGGCCAAAAGATCCAGGCCCTTGCCAATTCGTTCTCGGTTCGTAATTGCCATGTAGTTAGTCCCGGCTTGTAAGTGAAGACATTACCTATTTCACTACCCAATTCATTGGGTAATACCTATTTAAGCTTCCGCTGCCATTGTGGTGCAGGCATCTTGCCTGCAAGTTGACAAGGCAGGCTGGAAGCCTGCACCACAATTTCGTCCCGCTTATGCAAACGCACTTTGCCGGCGCGGGCGGAAATAACGCCCGCTTCCACCAGGCCGTTAACAGCGTCGGGCACACCGTGCAGCCAGTTGTCGCCCAACTGTGACTTCAATTCGCGTTGAACGAATGGACGAAGTCCACTGGCCAAAAGATCCAGGCCCTTGCCAATTCGTTCTCGGTTCGTAATTGCCATGTAGTTAGTCCCGGCTTGTAAGTGAAGACATTACCTATTTCACTACCCAATTCATTGGGTAATGCCTATTTAGGCTTCCGCTGCCATTGTGGTGCAGGCATCTTGCCTGCAAGTTGACAAGGCAGGCTGGAAGCCTGCACCACAATTTCGTCCCGCTTATGCAAACGCACTTTGCCGGCGCGGGCGGAAATAACGCCCGCTTCCACCAGGCCGTTAACAGCGTCGGGCAGACCGTCTTGCCAGTTGTCGCCCAACTGTGACTTCAATTCGCGTTGAACGAATGGAGGAAATCCACTGGCCAAAAAATCAAGGCCCTTTCCAATTCGTTCTCGGTTAGTAATTGCCATAAATCCGTCCCCGGGTTTGTAAATCCAACCAATACCCTTATTGTTACCCTTATTAAATAGTGTCATCATTAAAACATTTCCTCCTGGGTCTGTGGGGCACCGGGTGCCGCGCGTGCCAGTTTGCTGATCTCCGGCCACGCAATCACCAGGCCGTTATAAGCCATTGCCTCCTGTGCCCATTTCTTTCGTTCGCATGTATTGTACAGGCGATAGGCCAGATCACGCGCCGGTTCGCCAGCAGGGCCTAACTGCCGCAATACATTCGCGGCACCGGATTCGCCGGCGGTTTCCAAGGCCCGGATCAGGTACTGGACGATCCGCCATTGTGGTAGCTTGGAAGGCAGGCTGGAAGCCTGCACCACAATTTCTTCCCGCTTATGCAATCGCACCTTGCCCGCACGGGCGGAAATAATGCCCGCTTCCACCAGGCCGTTGACAGCGGTATTTTTGGCTCGGCTAAGGGTTTCCGCCACGCCAAACGGGCCCTCTTCCATGCCGAACTGTTCAAACCAGGCGACGGCCCAGCGGGTGTCCGCATCAAACTCGCCTTCCTGTTCGGCCAGGACTTCATCAAGAATCTGGTTAATAATCCCCAGGGCCGTGCGCACGGACATGGCCGAGCCATCAGCTTCCATGACTTTGGCATAGCGCGTCAATATGGCCATGCCGGGGCCAATGGAGGCCTGGGCAAGATCAACCGGGGCGATGTTTCCAGCCTGCAAATGGCGAAGTGCGTCAGGCAGTTCACGCTTGAGGGCATTCAGAAATTCACGACGCGTGGCCGTGGCGGCATCAACAGTTCGCGGCCGGCAGGAAAGGACAATTGAAGAGGCCAGGGCGCTCATGTTCTTTTTTAGGTTACCGACAAGCTCGGTGCGCATCGGCCAAGTTCCGGTAATGGCGAAGCCAGCCCGGATTAATCCCGCCAGCATCGTTTCCCAGCCGGTGGAAGCATGGGATGTTTGTGGTGCAGGCGTCTTGCCTGCCGCTGGTTCTGGTTCTTGTGGTGCGGGCATCTTGCCTGCATTCATTTGACCTGCCGCAGCATCCGCATCCTCCTCTGTTTCCTCCGACTGTTTAAACGCATAAAACACGGTCATGGGAAATTCCGGCGGCTGCACCTTCCGCACATTTTCAAATACTTTGCCCAACCCGGTTTCAAAAAATTCCTGCGCCTTCTGTTTGCCGCCATGCCGATAAGGCGAAGCAATCAGTTCTTCAGCCTTTGGCGTAAGTACCGTTTTAAATAAATCAGGATAAACATCTCCCAACGACCGCCGCAGCCAGATATAAAAAAAATCCGAAAGGTCGGCGTAGCCGATATTGTCGTAATAGGGCGGGTCGGTGGAAACCAAAATACTCTCACACGGAACCTCGGCGGCGGGGCGCTGGACGGCCAAGCCGGCGGTGCCCGCCGGCGACCAATCCGCGCACTTGGCCGTGAAGTCGATGT